>JAGXSK010000026.1 GCA_018333845.1 Clostridia bacterium
AGGACTATGAAGATGCAAGGGATATGATAATAAGAGCAGAAAACCACCTGGAATTACAAAAGCAGGCCCTTAACCTATTGCATGAATCTACAAGTCCTGGAAGTGGTACCGGGCAGTTTTATGCCGGCAGGATTGAAGCACTTCAGGCACAGATTAACATGTTACAATACCAGAAAAATCAGACCAGGATTGTGGCACCAATTGATGGAGTAGTTAGTAATCTATCCATCAAAAAAGGTGAGATTGCCAGTCCAGCCTTTCCACTAATGAATATATTTAACACAGAAAATTATATAGTAGAAGTCTATGTCTTGACTGCAGATATTCGCAGCATTAATACCGGCATGAAGGTAGCCCTGGTACTAGATGGCAAGGGTGAAGATATTATATATGAAGGTACAGTAAAAAGAATAGCTCCTACCGCAACCCAGCGATTATCTGCCCTGGGTCTGGAGGAGCAGAGGGTTAAAGTAAGTGTTGATTTGACTGATTCAAGTGATATCAAGCTGTTCCCCGGCTTCAGCCTGGATGTGGAGTTTACAACAGATAAAAGAGATAATGTGTTAGTAGTTCCAAGGACAGCCCTTTTCCCCTATAACCATGGAGAGGCAGTTTGGGTAGTAAGGGACGGAAGGGCAAGGGTTCAGCCTGTTGAAACCGGCTTCAATAATAACAGAGATGTGGTTATTCTTGAGGGATTAGATGAAGGAGATCTGGTAATCCTTAATCCCCGGTTAGAGGGACTTAAAGAAGGGGTCAGGCTTGACAAATTGACAAAAAATAGTGATGCTTTTCTAATTTCGGCTTTGTGGTAACAATACATTAAAAAATGGAAATAGAACTGTACAGAAATATGTCGCCCAGGGAAAAGTTTAAACGGCATATTGAACTCTTTTACCTGGGCAAAAAAATAATTAAAGGTAAGGAAGTAAAGGTTAACAAATGAATGTTATCGAGGATTTAAGTTCAACTTCAACTTTTCTACCATTGCTTCAAGCCTGGCAATGGTTTGTTTTTTATGCGCCATCTCTTTTGATGTCTTGTTTATCATAACGTTTAGATAATCCCAGAAAGCTGCAGTCATATTGCTTTCATTAATAGCAAAGATGAAGGATGGTACTGAAGTCTTGCCAACAAGTACTCCAACGTCCTCTTTGGCATAAACCATGCAGCCTGGCAATTGGTTGTTATTTGCCAGATGTACATTATAGTTTTCAAAGGTTCTAAGAAGTTTGATAATATTAAGAAAATGTCTGCTTATTTCCTCAGCTGTATAAAACAGCGGGGCATCACCAAGCATATCAGAAAAGCTGATCATTACTTTTCCAGCTTTAATATCCTCCAGGTCAGGGACGGTGATTATCTCAGTGAAACTATATCCCTGCAAGCTTTCTTCGAAATTCTTGATGCGCATTTTATGGTAGGGCAGCAATTTGTCTTTTTTATTATTATCTATTCTTGAGTGAATGCTTTCTGCCACATCAACAGGCAGGGTTATACTTGAAAGGGCATCTGTCTTGACAATTGTATTGGAAACCTCATTTTCAAACTCAGACAGGACAGATAAATATTCACCTTTACTAAAGGACGTGAATATGTGTATCAGGGGCCGGCAGAGGGCAAGAAAATCGTTAAATTCATCAGTAAGTGCCAGAACTGTGCGTTTATCTGCAATAAGGAAATTAGCTGTGTTTTTTGTTCCCTTTACTATAGAGTTTGAAATAACAGCAGCAGTATCCGGGGCAATAAATAATGTACGTCTAAATACACCATCACGAGTTTTGGGATAATAATAAGGTTCGATAGCACCAGTCATATAAATTGGGACCCATTGTTTAATTGCATAGAACATTTCGTCAAGATTGCGATTTACTGTATGAATTATTTTTATCTTATTCCCCTTTATTATTATCTGGGACAAAAGAGATGTCCATTTTGCTGTAAAATCACGGTCGTCCGTTAGCCAATCCATGCCTTCATCACTGTATAAAAGCAGGGTTTGTGGGCTTTTGTTTTTTAATACAAGGGATAGAAATTTGATAACTGCGTTTTGTTTGCCTTCAATACCATACAATATCTCCTGGTTAGCTACTGTGCTTTCGGATATATTTGGAAGATTAATGTCTGCAGCTTGTAGCGGCTTTTTAAATTTAAAATCTTTAAAGCCTTCAAGAAAATTTTCAAGGGGTCTGGAATTATCTATTTCCTCTTCAGAAAACCACTTATATAAAAAATCTGCCATTGTTTCAGTATGTTCAGGCACAAGCCTTGAGGTATTTTTTATAGTCTCAAACAGCACGTTCTTTTGATATTGGGCACTGCAATTCTTGGAAAAATATTCTGCCATTGCTTTTATGTAATTCTCATTTTTTGCAGGGGTGCGTATACCCCGGCGCAAACGGCTGACAAATGATGGATCAAGTGCAACACTTCTGGCAAGAAGGCTGTTCGGAGTATTAGTGATATTCATGAGCAAATCAAGCTTTTCAAAAAATTTCATGTTACCACCTCTTTATAATCAATATACCACCTCATAAAAATTCTAACAATATACCTGGCATAATTTGTGCCAGGTATTTGTCATTGCCATGTCATGTAAAGATATTTTAAATAAGAATGAAGCTGATAAAATTAGACTAGAGGTGGTTTTAATGAGTATCGACATTAAACTGAAAGCAGGTTTTTTCAAAACCCAGTTGTATAGTCTTTGTATTTGCCAGGATCAGCTAACCATGATTCCAAAAGAAAACAACGAGCTTAATAAGATCATCATAACAGCTAAAGAGCTAATCTCCGTAACTGTGTTCAAGCGGGATTTAAAAGCAGTTGAACTGGAAATCAAGACAAGGGATGGTACTTACATTGCAAACATTGGTGCAAAGACCAGCCTGGAGAAACTTCTTTTCACTTTTACAGGTGAATTTGGCAAAAAGCTTACAGTAACTAATATTTGAGCTCAAGCACTATTATTAATAGATTTTGGATTGTTAAGTACTAAAAATGGGGGATGGTTTCCTTGGTTGCAACTCAAAAGTATGTTGTTTTGTCTATAGGGCTGTATTTTGGTTGGTTGTTGTCTGTTCCCTTTAACGGACCTATTATCTATGCTAGTATGGCATCCAATGAAATTAATATATCAATACCTACAATTTACATATTTGCCCATGCCCTGGGACTGTTAACTTTTGGGAAAATGTTAAAAAAAGCTGAGCATTGGAGAGGCTTGATTATATATGGAGGTGCTTTGTCATTAGTTCTAGGTTTACTGGTAGTATTCATACCGCCAGTAATGTGGCCTTTTATCTATGGAATTATTGGTTTTTGCTCTGCAATGTTTGTTCTGGGATGGAGTTATCCTTATGCTCATGGGATTGATAATAAAAGCAGAATGAAACACATGGCCCTGGCAATAATCATTGCCAACATTGTATATGTTGTTTTAAACGTTTTGCTTACTATTTTAAATCCCCAGTTGGTATATATTATGGCTTTATTATCCGTGGCAGGGTCTTTAAGATTTTCCAAATTGTTAACCAGGGTAGATTTTGAAAATATCCGAAATAGCAATAATGGTAAATTAAAGGAACTTCCGGTTTTTCCAGGGGTATTTATGTTAATAGTAAGTCTATTAATTTTTGGTCTTTATATTAATGGTGGGTTCATGTATCAGGTGATGTACTCGTCCCTGGCAAAGTACGAAAATGTAGCGGTTTTTTATAGAAGTCTGCCGTATATAGCTGTCCTGGCAGTCATGTGGCGTTATGGCAATGTCCTTCAAAAACAACTGCCCATTTATATGGGAGTATCCTTTATGGGTCTGGCATTTATATCATTTTTGCTGCTGTACAATACTCTTCCAGGGTTTTTCCTGACAGAGACCTTGATACAGGCCTCCTTTGCCCTATTAGATCTTTTCTTTTTTACAATACTGGGGGATATTTCTGCAATGAATGGGGAGCCTTTTAGAACATTTTGTTTTGGTATGACAGCCACAGTAGGTGCCATTCTAGTTGGGGGGCTTCTGGGTGAACAGCTTATGATTATTGGGGAGAGGTATTATTTATTTACTGCCATGTTTGCCCTTTCAGCCATTTTTTTAACTTTTTTAATTATCCCATGGATGTTTGAAAAAATAAACCATATTTACAACACCAGCAATGATAAGGAAACTGCTATCCAGCAGACAAAAATGGAGATTTTTCAAAATATTTTTGCGGCCCATTCACTTACGACAAGAGAAGTAGAAATAGTAGAATATTTGCTTCAGGGTCTTACCAACAAGCAAATAGCGGCAAAGTTATATGTGAGTGAAAATACTCTCAAAACCCATATCAAAAACATTTATTATAAATTGCAAATCAGCAGCAGGCGGGAACTTATGCACAAAGTTCTTGAAAACAAAGAAAATCACTCCTTGGGATGAATAAATCACCCTTAGGGGTGATTGCTTTTATAGTCAAAAAAAGTAAGTATTTATTGTAATAGACTAAAAAGTGGGTGAGTAAGAGAAGGAGAGATGGATATATGGATGAACAAAGCCGCAAAATAATCATCTATGCTGTTATCATAATTACTATAACTATTCTAACTGTGTATATGCTCAGTAGGTTATAAAAGGGAGGCAGGATAATAAATGAACTCGGACCAATCAGTCTCATTTTTGATTAGAGTATGGAAGGATAATGAAAATCGGAGTGTAGGGCAGATTGAAAATATTCTAACTAAACAAAGACTTTATTTTGAAGGATTGGAAAGCTTACAGATTACCATAGAAAGCTTATTGAAAGATAAACCAGAGGCAATGAATAAAAAGATCTGATTTGTAATTTAAAAATTGTATTACAAGGATTTTCCTTGCAAGTGTAGAATTGAGTAAAAAGAAAAGGTAAAAACAAGGTGATTATTGGTAATAATATTAGAAAAGAGAAAATAGAGGTTAGATATATGGAGAA
>JAGXSK010000027.1 GCA_018333845.1 Clostridia bacterium
TGACAATAATTTGGCCATTTGATATATCTGCATGAATACCTTTTAGTTTAAAGCCTTTTAAATGAAGGTCAATGGGTCTTGGCCCAAGGTTGTCATTACCGGGTAATGAAATGGCACATTCCCCAAACCTGCCCACAAGGGGGCCTAATAGTAGAATAGATGCGTGTAATCTTTGGGTAAGCTTATAGTCTATTGTGGTAGAGTTCAGTTCTGAACAGTCTATTGCCAGCTGGTTTATATCAATCCAGTCATACTTTGCTCCTATACTTCTTACCAATTCAAGCATCTCTTGTACATCATTTACCCTTGGCACATTGTCCAATACTACCTCCCCCTTTACTAGAAGAGAAGCAGCAATAATTGCAATGCTTGCATTTTTTGACCCACTAACATTTACACTGCCCTTTAAATTTCGTTCACCACTTATATAAACCCTTTTCATAAAATCACCCGCTAAAACCTCTGTTTTTAATAAATATTCGAGGAAATCGCGGGTATTCCTGCAATAAGGTAAAAGTAAGCAATGGTTTTCTTGATTTGCAAAATTTAGTGATGCTCTACTTGGATGTTATTAATTACTCTTAAAATCCCTGGCACTGAGGCCGCCAATACTTCTGCTGCCTTTTTGGAACCAGGAGTATATACCTCGCCACTTAAATATGCAGTTCCAGCCACCACAAATACCGAAATATTTTCGTTGTTAATGTGCGGCTGCTGTGCCAGGAGAATTCTTACCCTTTTTGTTAGACGGTTATCCTGACCACCACTTTCTATGGCTTGAAGCTTATTTGTTATCCTCCTAACCCCTTTTACTGCAGAGGCAGCATCCTCTGCCAGTATGGCCTGATTAGCTTTATCAACTGTACCACTTAAAATCACCCTGCCATCTTTAACCTGAGTGCGAATATCCAGCAGGTCCAGACTTTCTTCAAGAGATATGGCTCTTTCAATTTCATTTGTTAATGTAGCATCGTCTTTTTTATGCTCATCTTTTATTTTAAGTTTACTGATTATTTCTTTAACCCCTAAAACCTTAGAGACTATGATCATTGCCTTTCGTTCTTGATCTATGTTATCTATATTCCCTATGAGCAGGGCAATTCCTTTATGAACCTCTACAGTTAGTCTGTCCAAACCAGGCTTATCAATAAGTTTTTTGCTTATCATTTCTGCAATCTTGTCATCACCAATCTCACCATCGGCAGATATAACTAGTTTGTTTTCAACTTTTTTAACCCCGGGGATTCTTTTAACTACAGTTTCCACTTTATTTCTGTCATCCAGGACGTCAACCACTCCCCATATAGAAGCAATACCCTTGCGGACATTAACATTAATATCTGACATTCCATCCTTCATTAGGGCTGTCATTATAGCATCCTTAACCTGGGAGTCATTTAATTTCATAAGCATAACCTCCCTGCTTTATAAGTTCTTTAGTAAATATTTTGCCTTTATAACATGAAGTTATTCCAGGATAGAAAAACAGGAATGCTTTTTAATAAGTATAAAAAAGAAGGCAGTTTTTAGTCATGCCTAGGACCTGTTGGCCTGTAAAAGCCTTTTTGTGGCTTTTAACGTGGGGTTTTATATATTGGAGGTCAGTTAAAGGAGTTACCTATAGAATAAAACATAAATGTGAAGTATTTGTGAACTAACTATTAAGTTAATATGAATTTTTGCATGCTTCCATGAATTGATTCAATGTCTTTCCTATTACTATTTGAAAAGCCTGATTCAATGTTTTTCCGGCCCCTAAATGATTTAAAATGGCATTTAAATCATCATAACCATACTCATCCACAAGCCATTGAATCATGACTAGGGATTGACTGTAGGCCAAGGACTGGCTTGGCAGGCTATCAAAATCCCTGTCCATATCCTTTAAATCGTACCATTCAGCTCTATCAGTATTAAGAGCAGTATTTTCAAATTGAAAGCCAGTTATTTCCTTCTCTACTAGTTGTGCAATACCTTCAGTAAACCATCTGGTATAGTTTCCTCGAGTTCTGTAATCCACTACCAAATGGGCGTACTCATGGACCATGGGACCCTTTTTACGGAAAACTTCCTTTGCATCCCCTTGAGCTAAATCACCCAACCACTCTCCTGGTGAGACTATCCTAATTACCCCTGCCCAGTATACACCCATGGCACTTTGATCAGAATCCCATCCAAAGCTTTTGCCAAGGCTTAAGCTGTCAGGATAAACAATAATAGGAATTTTAGCATTATTTGTAAAGTTCAGTATTTCATTTACCTTTTGAAAATCCATATTAATTGTTTCAAGCACAAGGTTTACATTGTCTAAATCCTGGTCTTGGTATTTAATAAGAAATTGCTCACTCTTTAGAGAATTCCAATTTCTTGTTCTAAATTCTACTTCTTTTTTTGCCGTTTCCCGCACAAAACCATAAGCAAGGGATTTTGGCAAAGCAGGGTTTTTTACAGATAATGCCAGTAGTACTAGTATAAATCCCAAAGCAATATTTGCACACAGCCTTAAGAACCTTACTGTCCCCTTTAAGTAAGCGGTTCCTTGCAGCATGGTTAGCCCCTCCCCCTTTGCTAACTTGCAGCTATATCTATGCTTATTAGATTATACTATCATTTAGCATCAATATCATTGGAAAATATAACAAAGAGCTGAACCTAAGTTAAATGGCTGTAAATAAAACAGGATAACCCATCATCTGTGCTGTCAGCTGGGCTTAATTTTAGCTTCTTTGTAGGCTTCTTCCCCTGTTTCTTTTTGCAGCATAGAGGTTTGTCTGTCATGTTCATATTCCTTGAGTAATTTTACCAGGAACTGTAATTCATCTTTTAGGTGTTTTTCCCTTGTATTTAAAATTAGTAAATATGCACTAATGCCGGCCCAGATTGCTAAACAGGCTAACCATAAATAGGTCATTATCATCACTCCCAGGTAATAAGATTAATTGCTTCTCTTTTTCTATTGAATAATTCTTCTTTTATCTGCATCAAGCCATATGATTGAAGCATTAAATACAGGTAAAGCATGCTGAAACTGATAACACTAATAATTAGTGTTATAGCCATTTCTCCAGCCAGGCCTCCACCAGTTACTGCTGCAGGATGGAGCTTGCGCCCCCACCATTCAACTGAGTAATACACCAGGGGAACATTTAAAAATCCCACTATACCAAAAACAGCAGCAGTATTCTTTCCACTGGTATCATTTGCACCAAGGCTTCTTACAACAAGATAGGCTATATAAATAAACCAGAGTACAAGGGTGGTGGTGAGCTTG
>JAGXSK010000028.1 GCA_018333845.1 Clostridia bacterium
CTGTAAAGTGGCTTGTCCCATTGATCTGCCGTTATCAGAAATATTTCAAGGTTTAAGATGCAAAATTGCAGAAAAAGGCTTAACAGATGCAGCACATAAAGAGTTGGCTGAGAGCATAAGAAAATATAATCATCCCTTTGGTCCGAGAAGAAGACATAAATACTCAGATGAAAAGCCTGACGAAACAGTAGATATCTTGTATTTTCCTGGATGTAATGCAAATTACAATGGGCCTAAAATAATCAGAACCATGAAGGCTATTTTCTCTAAATTGAAAATTGATTTTCATGTGGTAGATGAAGACGCCTGTTGTGGGTATCCATTATATGAAACAGGCCAGATGAAAGACATGAAGGATGCAGCAGATAGGACACTAGCAATTATTAAAAAATATAATCCAAGGGTCATAATAACTGCCTGTCCAGGATGCTTGAACGCCTTTAAGAATATATTTCCTGAAATTGGTTTATCCCATGGTTTAAAATTCATGGATATTTCAGAATTTCTGCTGCCGCTCCTTGAAAAGAAACTCTCTTCATTAAATAAGACTATTACATGGCATGATCCATGTGTTCTGGGCAGACATCTAGGAATTTATGAAGAGCCTAGAAAGCTTATTAAAATGATACCTGAAATAAATTTTACTGAAATGAAACTGCACCATGAAAGGGCCAAATGCTGCGGAGCAAGCCTGGCAATGGTTCCAAGAATGAATGAAATGTCCCTGCAGGTGGCCATGGATCGCATAAATGAAGTTAAAGAAGTAGGTGCTGAAGAAATAATAACATCATGTCCCGCATGCTACAGCAATCTTAAAAGGTCTGCTAGTTTTACCCAGCAGGATGTTAAGGTTAAATTTATTACAGAGTTAATTAATGAGGTGTTGGAGGATGAATGATACATCTAAATGCCAGGTTGACATCCTTATCAAAAATGGATTGATTGTTCCTGCAACAGGTCCTCATAATGTCATCACAAAGGGAGCTATTGCCATTAATCATGGCAAAATTGTTGAACTGGGTCCAAATCATGATATATGTAATAAATACATTGGGGAAAAAGAGATAGATGCAAAAAACAAGGCAGTTATGCCAGGATTAATAAATGCCCATTGTCACTTTTTACAGGACTTTTTAAAGGGCTCCAGGGATGATTTGCCCCTGGTAGATTGGATTGAACAGGTTAGTTTCCCAAGAATAAAGCTTGCAGTCCAGGACTACCTTGCTGGAATACATGACCTTCAAAAATTTGCAACTTTACATGGCTGTATTACCAATATTAAATCCGGCATCACAACTGTTCTTAACATGGAATGGGCTACCCCAGCAGATACAATCAAAATATATGAAGATACTGGAATCAGGGCCATCCATACCCTAACCATTACAGATAACCATAACTGGACACCTTCTGAAGCTATTTTAAATGATGAACAATTGTTTAATTTAACCGACCAATTGCATGAGCATTGCAAAGCATCTAAAGAAGAAAGGGTTTCGCTCAGCTATGGTCTGGCTTGTCCCAATTCCTGTACAGAAGGAATATTTATAAAGGTGCGTGATCTAGCAAATAAACATCAGATACCCATCCATATTCACCTGGCAGAGACGGAATATGAATTTAATAGCTTTTCGAAAAAGCATGGCAAAACTCCTACTAGATATTTATATGATTTAGGTCTTTTGGGACCAGATGTTTCAGCGGCTCATGCCATCTGGTTGACAGATGCTGATATAGAGCTGCTTAAGAAAACAGGCACGTCAGTTGTCCATAATCCTGAATGCAACATGAAAATAGCTTCTGGAATTGCGCCAATAGCTAGAATGCTTAAAGCAGGAGTAAATGTTGCTTTAGGAACTGACAGTTGTGCAGTTAATGATAATACGGATCTATTTGAAGCCATGAGAATCTTCGTTATGCTGCAAAGGGTCGCTAATCTTGACTCAACCATTGTATCAAGCTATGAAGCGTTAGAAATGGCTACCATAGGAGGAGCAAGATCCCTGGGACTAGAAAAGAAATTAGGGTCACTAGAACCTGGCAAACTGGCAGATATAATTCTGGTTGACCTAAAAGCAGCCAATATGAGGCCGGTAAATAATATTATCAATAACCTGGTATACTGTGCCAACTCTGGAAATGTTGAAACAGTTATAGTTAATGGAAATTTGATAATGGAAAAGGGAACTATTCTTACAGTAAATGAAGAAGAAGCCCTTGATGAAGCTGAAGCTTATGCTCAGAAACGTTTTCAGGAAGCAGGTTTGGCAGTTCCATCCTATTATCTCACGTCTTTAGGGGAGGACTTCTAATGAAGGCTGCATTATTGAATGAACCTTTTAACTTTGAAATTGTTGAACAAGAAATACCGGAACCTGGACCTTTTGAGGTAAGGCTCAAGGTAGCAGCAGCTGGTATTTGCGGAACAGATATAGAGGCTTTTAGCGGCAAAATTCCCAAGGGATGGACCATTAAATATCCCTTTCAAATGGGGCATGAACTGTCTGGTATTGTAGATAAAATGGGAACAAGAGTGACAGGGTTTAGCTTAGGGGACAGGGTAGTGCCTGATGGCAGATTAACCTGCGGAGGGTGTCTTTACTGTCATAGGGGTCATTTTAATGCCTGCTTGAATGCTGGATATACCTCAGGTGGGTTTAAGGAATATAGCCTTTATCCCTTTCAAAACCTGGTGAAAATACCTGATGAGGTATCCATGGAAGAGGCTGCTTTAACAGAGCCATTATCCTGCTGTCTTTATGGCATAAATAAACTCCATGTTCCCCTGGGAAGCCATGGAGTGGTACTAGGAGATGGGCCCATAGGTATTTTACATGCACAGCTTTTACGTAATCAAGGAACAAAAACTATTATTGTTGGTATAACAAAAGAACGGTTAAATCTTGCTAAAGACCTGGGTTTTAAATATGTCATAGATGCACAAACGCAAGATCCAGTTGAAGCTGTTAAAGAAATAACCTGTGATCATGGCGCTGACATTGTAATACTGGCTGTCGGCAGCGAAAAAATCATGGAACAGGCCTTGTACATGTCTGCTAGAAAGGGTCAAATACTTTATTTTGCAGCCATCTTAAAAGACCAGATTCAATTACCGCTAGATATTATTCATTACAAGGAGTTAAAACTGATAGGCAGTTATGACTCTACATTGGCAAATTACAGGGATGCTTTAAAGCTAATGTCCTGGGGCCAGGTTGATGTTAAATCACTTATTACACATTCCTTTTGTCTGACAGACATAAAAAGTGCCTTTGAAACTGCACGTTCAAGACAGGGAATGAAAATTATCATCAAGACAGACTGTTAATTATTAAAATGCATAAAAACTTGGGAGGTTAATATGGAACTAAACAATGTTTTTATAGAGGACACTTATGCTGAATCCTGGCAATTAGAAGTTGTACGGTTAGTAATCACAGCCATATCACTAGATGTTGCCCTTGGTGCAGCATACCAGTTTACAGGAGCTGCTGGATCTAGTGAATTAGGTTCCAGAATCAATGGAGGAATTGAGAGAAATGCTTTGCCACAGGAAACACCTGATGGAAAACCTGGAGTTATTATTTCCATGACCATGCCGCCAAATAAACGCGAGGAATTTATTGAAGAATTAGCATTGAGATATCACCTTGCCACCCTAATACCCACAGTAAGTATATATGACTTTATGATACCTCATCTAGAAAATGCAGAAAAAATCATTTTGGATGACTATCTTGAACAAAATTGGCAGGACTTTCATTCAATTGCCAATGAAAATGGCAGGGAATTATGTGTTGTGCCTACTACTACTGGGTTTTTCAATTATGAGAGAAAAATCACCCTTTCTACCACAGGGGTAGATGGGCATATAGTATGCTATGCACAAGATCAGGCTTCTGCAGTTGCAGCAGTTAAAGCAGCAAAATATTCCCTAGAAGGAATTGATGGTGCATCGCCAATGGGTTACGGCCTTGAACAAATCTACAAGCTGCACCAGTACTGCCCTGGCTTAAAAACTAGTGTGGAGTACTCAAAAGTACCCCCTGGAGCTAAATCCATACTTAATTTACTATACTTTGGTGTAAGTGAACAGATAGTTGCAGCAGCCATGAAAACCTGTATTGAGGCAGCGGTTAAAGTGCCTGGGGTAATCCAGATAGGTGCCATGAATTTTGGTGGTGAATTTGGCCCTTACAAATTCTATTTGAGAGACCTTTTTAAGTAAAATAAATTTATTTCAGCTACCAGCAGAACTAATGGAGCATGAAACCTTTATAAAGAAAGGGGGAGTATAAGCTTACTATCAAAAAGCAAAGGGGGTGTGAGCTTAAAATTCTGAATTTTTAGATTGGGGTAAATTATCTATATTTTAAAAGTAAAATGGAGGTGTTTATTTAAGATGGCAGCAAGTCAAATGACTCCAAATACTGGAAAAATTGAAAGGGTGCGTGAAACCTTACCAACTCCTACTACCATTCATATTGTAACGTGTGCTATCTGGGCAGGTATTATTGCAGTTTTGCAAACAATCTCTATGCTAGGGTTCGGAATATCAGCTGTTATAGTTAGCTTAAATATTGCAGTTAGTCTTTATGTGGTGGCAGGGTTATGGTTTGGAGTATGGGGGATAATCGGATCTTGTATAGGCATGATTATAGGCAACTCAATAGGCGGGCTACCGTTGATAACCACACTGCTATTTCAGCTGGCAACAATCTTTGAAATAGCTGTACCAGCATTAGCATTTCGTTACTTTATGTGCAGTCCTTTAGCCAGGGATGTAAAGAGTATTGTCGTGTTTGTATTGTTCGGAGCTTTAATTAACAGTTTAATATCTTCCTTCTGGAGTGCATGGTACGTGGTATTAGGACAAAC
>JAGXSK010000029.1 GCA_018333845.1 Clostridia bacterium
ATCACCTTAATAGAGTGTGTGGATGGATTGATAGAATGTGCGTTTTCTACTGCTAACATTGAAAACAAAGATATAATCTTTAAAGTTATCAACTATGTTCTAGAAAACTATCGTAGTGTAAGTCTTAAGGAGGTTTCTTCAAAATTTAATCTTAACCCTACTTATTTAAGCAGATTATTTAAAGAAGAAACGGGAATATCCTATATAGATTATGTTAATAGAGTTAAAATCGAAGCAAGCAAATCTTTTTTAAAGGACGACAAGTCAATTGAAGATGTGGCTAATTTAGTAGGATTCACAAATCAAAGCTACTTTGCCAAAATATTTAAACAAAAAGAAGGTATTACCCCGACGGAATGGAAAAAAGCTTGCGTTGTAATTTAGTATAGGTGGTGTTTGTCAATGTCAGATAGGGAGCAGGAAGAGTTAACAGTGAGAACAGAACTCAATCAACTAGTCATGGATTATAGTTATTCAACAAAAATAAACTGTAAGGCTTTTAATGAGGACGGTACTATGATAGTATCCAGCAATTTTCCCAAAATGCAATTGCAGTTTTGTCAGTTTATTTATGAGGCAGTTGGCAACAGTCGTTGCAATAAGTCATACCTTTATGGAGCAAAGCAATCGGGAAAATATGGGGATGCATATATCTACTATTGCCCCTTTGGATTGGTAAATTGGACAGTACCAATTATAAGGCGTAGGGACGATAATTTATATTTGACAGGTGGTCCTATCCTGATTCACCAAGTTGATACAATGCTGCTGGAACAAATACATCAAGTATCGCCTCCATTAAAACAAAGGGAAGAAGAAATTGAACTGTTGTTAAATGATATTAGGTTTATAGAACCCAGAAGGGTGAGATATTTAGCGGACCTATTGCTAAGGATCTCAAAGAGTCTAATGGATACAGACTTTTTGAGAATAAATGATATAAGGGAAGATAACATTTTTAAATCTCAGTTGGTAGATAACATATGCACTTTAAAAAAAATCTCAAAGGTTGAATTACAAGATACCACATCGTATCTAAAAAGCAAGGAAGCGGACGTTATTTCCAAGCTAAAAGCCGGAAATATTTCAGGGGCAAAAGAAGTGCTTAACCATATACTTGGATATATCTTTTATGAGAGCTTGGATAATATGGACATTATAAAGTGGAAGGCAAGTCAGCTGGTAATCATTTTAGCCCAAATTTTTAGTGAGCTAGGAGCTGAAATGAAAAACATATCTAATATAAAACTTAAGTATCTTGACAAGATTTTAAAGACAAATAATATAAACGAATTATCAATGCATATGTTGTCTATATTTGATCATTATAGCGATGCTATTATACCTGTTATAAATATTAAAAATAAAGAAGTAATCTTAATAGCAATTAATTATATTAAAAACAATTTTCATAATAACATCAGCCTTCAAGAGGTGGCAGTAAAGGTCGGGATGCATCCTGTAAATTTCAGCAAGCTGTTCAAAAAAGAAACAGGAAGGTCTTTTCCTGACTATTTAAATATAATCCGTATTGAAACGAGCAAGGAACTGCTAAAGAAGAATCTGTCGTTGGCCGATGTTGCAGTATTGGTGGGATATAATGATCAAAGTTATTTTTCCAAGATATTCAAAAAATTTCAGGGATTAACTCCAAAAGAATGGCAAAAAAATAAAGGTATTACTTAATAATAAAATTATCAAATTAATGAAATTATCAAAAAATTATTAAAATAACTAATTTTTTACAAGAAAGATTACCCTATTTATCCTAAAATAACATTAAAGAACCACTATTGACAACAACGGGGGGGATTAAATGGGTAACAGATACAAAGGAGGGATTTAAAGATGAGCTGCCAACATCTTAAAAGTATGGGAAAAGCTATTGAAAATGGAAATGTCTTAGAAGTTAAAAACCTTATTAAGCTAGCTTTGAATAAAGGTTGTAGACCGGAGGTTATATTACAGGAGGGACTGCTTAAAAGTATAGATAATGTATCTGAAAAGTTTAAGAATAAACAAATATTTGTTCCGGATCTTTTGTTGGCTACCAGAGCAGGAAATGCCGGTATCAGTTATCTATCTTCCGAGCTTCTATTAAAAGTCCAGGAGTCTTTTGGAAGAATTGTAATTGGCACAATACGTGGGGATTTGCATGACATTGGCAAGAATATGGTTAAAATATTCTTTGAGATTGCAGGTTTTGAGGTTATTGATTTAGGTACTGATGTTCCAGTAGATGGCTTTATTGATGCGGCTAAAAAATATGATCCACAAATAATTGGGTTGTCGGCGGCCTTAACAACCACGATGTACGGAATGAAAGATGTTATTAGAGCATTGGAACAAGATGGAATTAGAGATAAGCATTATGTTATGGTTGGGGGGGTACCAATCACCAGTAGCTTTGCTCGGGGTATTGGTGCTGATATTTTCGATCCGGACGGCACGTCAGCAGTTGTAAAAGCAAAAAGAATATTAAAATGTGCAAATTTTTAAAAACAAATAATGGGGGATAATTATGGCAAAGTATAATTTTAATGATTTAGCATATGAGAGCATTGATAATTTTGTATTTGGGCATGCTCCTAAAAAAATTGAATTTGCAAATGGAATGGTAATAGGTGGGGGGACAGTATATCCGGAAGTGAACTTTACGTTGCCACCCATGCAGGTAAATAAAAACACAATACAAAAAGCATTTAAGGAATATAAGACAATGATCCAAGACACATGTCAAAGGGCCGTAGAATTACAAGTGCCGGGACTGGTTGTGGAAATTGAATTAGTTCCTGATATGACTTTCAATCCTGAATGGGGTATTGAGCTTACAAAAATAATAAAGGATGTTATGAATGAATATGCAGCTAAATCTGGATTAAAAAGCTTGCTGAGAATGACACCCGTTGATATTAGAGAAGGGAATGACCTAGAGCATATGTGGTATGGTAAGCAGTGGGATACATTAATGCATTGTTTCCGGGGCTGTGCTGAATCCGGAGCTGATCTTCTTTCAATTGAATCTGTTGGAGGAAAAAATCTCCATGATGATGCTGTTATGTACTGTGATATGCCTAAAAATGTTTTTTCATTAGGAGTGGTTGCAGCAAAAGACATGCAGAAGTTATGGAAAAACATAGTTGAAATAGCTAACCAGGCAAATATCGTTCCTGCCGGTGATACTGCTTGCGCATTCGCCAATACTTCCATGGTCCTTGCTGTAAGGGGTATGATACCTAGCGTATATGCTGCGGTGGACAGAGTAATGAGTGCTGTTAGGTCAATGGTAGCTCACGAAGAGGGTGCTATTGGTCCCGATAAAGACTGCGCCTATGAAGGGCCATATATCAAGATAATTACCGGTACTCCTATATCCATGGAAGGAAAGTCCTCTGCAGTAGCTCATAATACTTTTTGTGGTAACATTTCAGCTGCAGCTGCTGATTTGTGGAGCAATGAATCAGTTGAGAATAAGAGGCTATTAGGGGGAAATACTGCTGCTATTTGCACAGAAATGTTGGCTTATGATTGTAGGTTGATGAATACAGCTACAAGTACCGGACAAAATATTATGCTAAGAGATTTATTTGTTGAGTCCGACAGCAAGCTGGATGCTCACGCTTATATTATGAGGCCTAACGTTGTATATGATATTGCTAAAGAAATAGTAAAAGGCAAATCTCATTTCGAAAGAACAAAAATTGCGGGGCTTAAATCAGCAGAAGAATTAAAAAAAGCTGAGAAAGCTGGCAAATTAATACTAAATCAACGTGAGATGACCTATTTGGATATGATTGAAAGCCAACTTACTAGTATTACTGATAATGAAGAAAAGTTTTTAGACAACATGCTAAAGAGTAATACCACGGCTGCGTTTGACCCTAAAAAATATGACTTGGCTCTTTAAGCTATAGATAATCAACCCCTATCCACTTGGAAGAGGACAGGGGTTATTGTTTTATGAAAGGATGAAACATATGAAAATTGATTTTATATTAGGATTTCTAGGAGCCGGTAAAACTACTCTTATTCGAAAGTTTATAAATGAAAAAGTATTTCCAGAAAAAGTTGTAATTATAGAAAACGAATTCGGAGAAGTTGGTATAGACAAATCATTTTTAAGCGATCAGCCAATTGAAATAAAGGAAATTACGTCAGGCTGTATTTGTTGTAGTTTAAAAAGAGACTTTGAAACGTCTTTGAAGGAAGTTGTACAAAAATTTAATCCCGGTAGGCTGATAATTGAACCTTCCGGTGTAGCTACAACTGACGTTGTAAAAATCGCAGAGAATTTTGCTGAAGAGGTTGGTAATGCCAGGGTAAACATGAGAATTTTGGTTATAGATAGTGAGAAGTATGAATTTATATCATCATATTTTGGAGAGTTTTTCATAAATCAGCTTAGAAACGCAAAGACAATTATATTAAGTAGAAGCCAAAAAGTTAATTCGGAAAAAGTGCATAAAGTTAAATTGGCTATCAAGTCCATAAATACTGATGTTCCAATTATAACTTCTCCCTGGGATAATATTCCTGCAAAGGAGATAGTGATGTTAGCTGAACAACCTGTATTGAACCTAACTTCTCAAGTTCTTGATAGTGACTTCCAAGTAAAATACAATAACATAAATAGTAAAGCTTTTGAAAATTGGGGTATCAAAACACCAAAGCTTTATTCTATAACAGAATTAGAGAAAAAATTGGAGAAATTAGCTGATAAGCAAGAATTTGGCTTTATTGTTAGAGGAAAAGGCATAGTGCCTATTAGTGCACATAAATGGGTACAGTTTGATTATACCCTGGGAGAAATAGATATTCGTGAGTCTAAATCAGTGTCCGACATAGGCATGGTTTCTATAATAGGGACAAACCTTAAAAAGTTGGCTCTAATGGAAAATTTTTTAGCTTGAGCGGGTTGATCAAGCTTTGCCAGTATTATTAATCGTATCTAGCCAAGAATGCCTGGAAGCTATTTTGTTATTTCTTAAGGCTTTTATTGAGTGAGTGAAAAGGCAAAAAATCTTGCGTGCAAAGGATTTTATAAAAGATTCCTATTCTTAAAAGAAATGAAGGTTGTTTTTAAATTAAAGATATATTGATAAATAGGTTCTTATATTTTGGCGAAATTCTTTAAAAGCTATATTTATCAATGAATTTAAGACCAAAGTTAAAAAATACATTTTTTTGATAGAATACAGCAACATTGGCAAAGATCTTGCAATAATCATTAAGCAAATAGGTTTAAACCTTAAAACAAGAAATTTTTCAGGAGGAATCTAAAAGATGAGCAAAATGGAGTATTTAAAAGACAAGCCAATTGCTGTGTTAGGTGCTGGTGCTGTAGGAAAGGCCATGGCTGCTGATTGTGCCCTGGGTGGTGCAAAGGTAAGAATTTGTGATCTAGAGCCTTTCGCTAAACAAACATTATTTGGAGTAAAAGAAAGAGGCATAAAGTTTTATGGCGATCAACTAAATCT
>JAGXSK010000030.1 GCA_018333845.1 Clostridia bacterium
TGCCGCTGCCCCCCAGATAGGTTGATTCCTCTCTCTCCCAACTCCGTATCATACCCATTTGGGAGAGAAGTGATGACATCATGTATATGTGCCCTCCTGCACGTCTCTATTATTTGTTCTTCAGATATGTTATGACGTCCTAGAGTAATATTGGTTCGTATGCTGTCAGGAAATATAAAGGGGTCTTGGAATACTATATCTATCTTCTGCTGCCAATCCTTTAATCTTATGTCAGAAAGCCTAATGCCATTTATCAGGATTTTACCGGTAGTAGGCTCATAAAAACGTATTAATAGTTGAGCAATGGTAGACTTTCCTCCGCCACTTGTACCAACAAAAGCTATTTTTTTACCGGCTGGAATTGTCAGCATTACATCTTTAAGAACATTAGGAAGACTGCCTGTATATTTAAATGAAACCTTTTCAAAAACAATTTCACTTATATCTTCTTTAAAGGAAATATCTCCATCCTTGATTTGTTCCTTTTCCATTACCCTTCGTATCCGTTCTACATATCCAAGGTTTTGGGATATCTCCATCACCTGCTGAAATAAACTATGAAATGATATTATAAAGCGATTTGAAAATCCATAAAGAACTACAAACATTCCTAGTGTTAATTGATCAAGAATAACTAAATATCCACCAAATCCTAAAACCAACAATAGGGCTCCCCATTTTAAGGGCTCACTCATAAAAAGTTGCTTATTTATTAGCCTCCCTTGACTCATTACTGTAGAAAAATAGCCTTCAAACTTCTCATCATAACGCTTTTTCTCCCAGGGCATCTGGTGAAAGGCTAATACTTCCCGTGTAGATGATATTCCTTCTTCTACAACAACTAGATGCTCACTTTTCTTATCTTGTACAACTTTACTCATATTCTGAATTTGAGGTTGAAAGTAGTAAACAAGAATAACATACAATACACTGACTACACTAATTATTAAAACCAAGAAAATACTTTTACTACCGATTAAATATATCAAAAATATAATAGCTGCTATATCTGCAAAAATGTATGGAAGATGAGTAGTAATAAAAATAGATATAGATTGAATGTCACTGGAAAAATAATGGACATATTTTGCAACACGTTCTTTTTGGAAGGTTTGTACTGGAAGCCTATGAATAAATCTCATAAGATCATCATTAATTTTACTATTAAGCCTTTTCGTAGGCCCAACATAGGCATATGCTCCAAACACATGCGTTAGTATATGAATACTTACAACCCCAGTAAAAATTACTATAATGGAAAACAATTTATCATATGCTGCTGCTATAATTATATCATCCACTATTATTTGCTGGATACTGATTATACTAATATTACTAACATACATACAGACAGTTATAACTGTTGTTAAAAGAATACCCCATTTAACATGTTTTGCATATTTCCAAAGCCATCGTATGCTGGCCAACCCTCTCGCCTCCTTCTGACAGCTGGTGCAAAATTCCCCCTTTTTTTATCAGCTCTTGATAGGTTCCTTCCTCCACTATCTTCCCCTGATGCATAACTACAATTCGATCATAATCTTCAATGGTGGATAATCTATGGGCAACTGTCACAGTTGTACGTCCTTTTAACAGATTATCTAGGGCTTTCTTTAATTGCTGCTCACTTATATTGTCAAGGGCGGCTGTAGCCTCATCCAAAACAATTATAGCTGGATTCTTAATAAACATCCGGGCAATAGCAATACGTTGACGTTGCCCTCCAGATAATTTATAGCCCCGTTCACCCACCTCTGTTTCATAGGCTTCTGGTAATTTCATAATGAATTGATGGGCATGAGCAGCCTTAGCAGCAGCAATTATCTCTTCATCGTTTGCTGCTGGATTTCCAAAACGGATGTTTTCTTTAATTGATGTACCAAATAAATAGGTTTCTTGAAAAACAAATCCAATGGACTTCCGTATTTGATGGAATGATAGCTTCTGCAATGGAACTCCATCCAATAAAATTTCTCCTTCCCTTGGATCATAAAACCTCCCAATCAATTTCAGTACCGTTGTTTTACCGCATCCACTTTCTCCAACGAAGGCTATCTTTTCACCTGGAGCTATAGTAATGGAAAAATTTGATACAACTTTCTTGTCGCTTGAATATCCAAAGGATACATTTTTAAATACCAATTCTCCTCTAATGGTTGGTAACGGTTCTACTGATGCTATCTCCTCAACCTCTGGCCGCAATCCTACCATTTCATGCAGCCTTCTGGCCTGAGCCATAATAATCTTAATTTCATTAAGCAATGTAATAATAACTGTTGCATCAAAAGTCAAAATGCCATAATACATAGCAAATGTAACAAATTCACCAACAGACATTGCCCCAGTCTTGACTAGTTGAATCCCATAGGAGTACATAATGATAGCTCCTCCATAAACAATGAGTCTACGGGGCACTCCTCGCAGCCATGCATAGATCTCTACCTTTCCCCAGCTTTCATTGTAAGTATCCAGCAAATTGTGCATTCGTAATAAATCCCAATCTGTACGATTATGGGCTCTTATTTCAGTTAGAGATGAGATGCTGTCATAGTATTGCTTATTCAACAGAATGCGATCTTTGGCATTTTTTATAGTTGCATTCATTGTCTTTTTTTCAAGGATAGGGCCAACAAAATAATAAATTGCAAATACAGGCAGGATCATTATAATTAATTTTATATTAATAGTTGCTAGAAAGCTAATGATCACCATTACAATAAGAACACGCTTTATCAGCTCAGGAAAATACTCCCTGTATAATTTTTGAATAGCTGCAACCTCGGTGTTCATCAGCGAAAGTGATTCGCCAGCAGAATGCTTCTCGTAGTAAGGCAAGCCTAAGCTTCTTAATTTAGCAAAGATAGTAAGCTGTAAATCCCGAGCTGCTTTTTCTGTTATAATTCGTTCTAATAAATTTCCCCAACCTTTTAACAAAATAACTAGGACAAGGACTAGACCAAGGGCCCCAATTAAAATACTGAATAGATGGATATCTTTTTCAGGTAATACGTTATCAATTAAAATCCCTATAACTTTAGGAATCACCATTTCTCCTGCTGTAACAATTAGCCCAGTCAAAATATACAAAATCAATTGTCTGCTATATGGTTTAAGAAATGATAATGTCCAGATATAAAGCTTCACAAGCAACCTCCCCCAACAAACATAAATTACTTATATATTTAATGTCTTGTTTTACAGGTTAGCTTCTCCCAATATTTCCTTTTTTCTAATTAATCTTTCTTTTTCTTTCATTTCTGGACATGTATAGCATTTGCATGTAGCGCCCTCTGCTAGATAATACAGAAGCAGGATTTCTTCATTCCAAAGTACCCTGCAAAATATGCTGACTGCACCTTATTGTCTAGTGATTTTATACATTTTCCGTAAAAATCAATAAATTGTTTACATCCTTTATCTGTGAATAAATCAGATAATCTTATTTCATAAAGAAGGCTATCTGCATCCTTTGTGTAAAGGTTAAATTCCTTCTCTAGCTCCAAAAAAAGAGCACAGGTCATATAAAGGTCCCCCAGAAATGTATTTTCCTTCGGTGATATTGTTAAAGCTCCCACTTCTACAAGTATTTTATATTGCTATTTAAATGCTTTTAGGAGCACTCCCCCTTACCTCAGTTGAAGCTCTGAGTTTTTTCAGGAATGCCCCTTTGTTTAAAATCTACTTAACTATGTTTTGCAATATCTGTTCAATAAGAATCTTACTGCCTATAGGGCCTTGAGCATAATATATAAAATCATTTGCATTGTATACGCGATTGTTTTTTACTGCTTTTAAATCCTTCCAAATATTACTCTTTTCCAATTCATTTAAAAGCTTTTCCGGTTCTGTACCACTATTGGTCATTAAGAAGATTCGATCAGGGTTATAGACAAACAGCCCCTCCATTGATAAATCCTGCTTCCACTCTTCAATTGGATAGTCTTGCATAAGCTTGAAGCCTAGGTCGTCATAAAGCAATCTTCCAACCTGCCCATAGTTATTGTA
>JAGXSK010000031.1 GCA_018333845.1 Clostridia bacterium
ATCTCTTTAGCTGATGCTGCATTGCTTTATGGTCATGGCCTTTTCGAAACCCTTCTTATCCATAATGGTAAACCCATTCTCTGGGAAGACCATATTTTTAGAATGATGAAATCTGCAGGAGAATTTAATATTAAAGTTCCCTTTGATCAAGAAGATTTGCTACAGGGTGCACTTGACATCATACAAGCAAATAGCATTGAGCATGGCAGTATTAGAATAACCATTTCAGGAAGCGGCAGCATTTTCATGACGTGTAAAAAAGGAAGGCCATATGATGATAGGTTATACAATAAAGGGGTTTCACTTATCATAAATAAAGAAAAAAGGATTTATAGCAAAGCCTGGTTAATTAACCATAAAACTACTTCCTACATGGAAAAATTATTAATTAAAAGGCAGCAAGCTGATGCAGGTTTCTTTGATGCTGTTTTGTTAAATGAAAAGGGAAATGTGGCAGAATGTTGTGTTAGCAATGTTTTTTGTGTAAAAGATGCAACTATATATACACCGCCGGTTAGTGCTGGGATACTTCCAGGAGTTGTAAGGGGCTTAGTATGTAAGCTGCTTCAAAATACCCATTTTAAAATAGAAGAGATGGATTTTACACCTGAGTTTATGACAAGTTCCCAGGAGATTTTTTTAACTAACTCACTAATGGGAATTATGCCTGTTAAAAATGTAGGGAGTTGTTCTTTCCCAGTTCCAGCCAAAATTACTAAAAAGATAATGGAAATATATAATAGAAATGTGTTTTAAAAATATTTAACGAACAATGCTGTTCAACTTTTGGGGATTGTTTTTTCTAAGCCATTATTTTGATTGGTAATTACATAATTAGTAAAAGCAAAATTAGATTATATATGCTATAATACATTTGAATTTGTCTAATTATATTTACCCAATGAGGAGAATATAACAATGACTGAAAAAGTTAAAAATCCTTTAATTAATGTAAATGAAAAAGTCTATCTAAGAATTCCTGTTAAGACACATGTACTTACAAAAGAGGACAGCATAGCAGAAGCTGTTCAGAAATATACTGCTCCCATTTTACAAGAAGGGGACATAGTCTTTGTAAGTGAAAAGGCTACAGCTATTACCCAGGGTAGAGCAATTAAGTTAGTGGATATTAAATCAAGGTTTTTAGCAACCTTTCTTTCCAAATATGTGAAGAAGGTTAGCTATGGTATTGGACTTGGCATGCCAGAAACTATGGAGATGGCATTTCGTGAGGTAGGCACATTAAGAATACTCTTGGCTGCTGTAGTTAGTGCCATTGGCAAGTTATTTGGACGGAGTGGTGATTTTTATCGTATAGCGGGAAGAAAGGTGGCCATGATAGATGGTCCTACACCCTACACCCTTCCTCCATATAATCAATATGTAGTTTTGGGCCCTGAAGACCCAGATAAAATAGCAAATAATATAGCAAAGCAGATTAATGCTGTTTGTGCAATTGTAGATGTAAATGATATTGGTAGTGAAGTAATAGCTCTATCAAATAATTCACCCCTTACCAAGGGTGAAATTGCTGGTATTTTAAAGGACAACCCCCTTGGACAAGGCTCCCAGCAGACACCCATGGGTATCATTAGGTTGCTTGGATCTGAGGAGAGTTTTGCTCTATCTCAGGTATCAGCAGCGAAAGAAGAATAACTTAAATTAATGAACTATACTTTAAATATTTTTAGTCGTGTAAGGAACCTGGCTATTCTTGGTCCAATTTTAGGAATGGTGTTTAAGTCTCTAACCTTGACCCCACCTAAAAAAAGAAGACTAAAAGAATAAACTAGTATCCCTGCTGTAATAGCAATTACTACCGAAAGTGTATTCCCTAATGGTTCAACTGCTAAATCATAGACCAAGAAGGCTAAAATTGCCATTAGGGTTGTACATATAAGTGGAATGGTTACATTTCTTTTCCAATTCATTTTGAAACCAGTGTGCTTTTTTACATGGTAATAATTAAGTAGAACCGAAGCTGTAAAACCGGTAACTGTAGCAATACCAGCACCAATAATTCCTAACGTAGGTATGCCCACTAAAATATAATTAAGAGATCCCTTAATTATAATACCAACAGTTAGGTTAATTACAGGGAGATAGGTTTTACCCAATCCCTGAAGTGCGCCACGTGTGGTTTGGTATAAGCCTAAAAGAAGAGCTGAGGGTGCTAATACTGCAATGCTTTGGCCTACCTCAGGTATTTTAAATAACATTTCTGCTATAGGTGCAGCTAGGATAAATAGGCCAGCAGAAGCAGGAAGACCAATTAAGAAGGTCATCCACATTGCCAGGTTAATTCTATACCTGGCTTCTTCTATTTGATTTTTTGCCATTGCTTCAGAAATGGCAGGCACCAGGCTTACAGCAATGGAAATGGTAATTATTGGTGGCAAGTTAATTAAAACATTAGCCATTCCAGAAAATTGACCAAAAAGTTCAGTAGCCCTTGCTATTGAATGCCCAGCATCCTGCAGCCTGGTTGGTATAATTGTGGCATCTACCACCTGCATAATGGGAACAACAAGTCCACCAATAGATATTGGAAGTGCCAAGGCAACTATTCTTTTTGTCAATGATATAATTGGCTCAACATCATAAATGGAAGTCAGGGAAAAGGGATTATTTTTTTGGCGTTTATTTCTAAATGAAATATAAGCAACTACAAGTACGAATAGGGCTGCTAGACTTCCTGTAACTGCTCCGAAGGCTGCCCCGGCTGCAGCAAATTCTATACCTCTTGGAAGAAAGATATATGCAAGGGCCAATACTGTAGCTACCCTAATAAATTGTTCAACCACCTGGGAAAGGGCAGTAGGTACCATTGTTTGGTTGCCCTGAAAATAGCCCCTAAATGCTGAGGATATAGCAGTAACCAAAATAGCTGGAGCTACGGCTATAAGTGCATAAAAGGCTCTAGTGTCAAATAAAACATAAGCAGCTAGCCATTTTGAACTAAGAACTAATAGTAATGTAAATAATAGACCAACAACTGCTAGAATAGAAAGTGAAACTAAAAAAACTCTTTTAGCTCCCTGATCATCATTTCTAGACCGCTTTTCAGATACCAGAATAGAAATAGCAACAGGAATCCCTGCAGTAGAAAGTGCTAATAGCATTGTATATATGGGATAAGCCATCTGATAAAGTCCGATTCCTTCTCCACCTATTAATCTGGCTAGTGGAATTCTATATAAAGCTCCCATTATTTTTACAATTATGCCGGCTATTGATAAGATAAATGCTCCCTTAAGGAAATTCCTACTGCTCATGCTAGACCTTCTTTCGATAAATATAAGACTACGACTATGTTATAACTTCTTTATGTAGGTTACCACTTACAAAGAATCGTTAAACTATAATGACAAAAAAGTTTCAAAGAAATGGAATATTGCTCACAAAGTATCATATCATAATACTAGTTATTAGGCCATATTTCTACATATAGTAAACACAATAGTAAACACAATAGACAATACAATAAATAAAATTTCTTGCATAAACTTTAAAAATAATATGATCATAAAATATTAAAACACAAGAGATTTTCCGGAATAAGAAGTGGCATTTAATATTGCAATTTATATTATGAAAAAAATTTTAAAAAACCTGTTGACAATAAAATAGATAAATGTTAACATAACAAATGTCGTTTAAAGTAGTAAATGCACAAAAAACGGTATCAATGGAACAAAAAAGAAACAACATTAAGCATTGTTAAAGAAAATCTAGAAGAGTTCCAGCACATACCAGTTGCAAAAGCTGAGGTAATATGCTATACTAAAGCTCCTGCCACAAAGAAGCAGGGGATAAAAAAGAAGAAACAAAAGCCAAAAGCAAGGAAAAAAGTGATCTTTGAGAATTGAACAGTGAAGAAATAAACCCGTTAATTTTGGAGCATTAGAAATAAGAAGAGTGAAAGCACAAAAGTGAAGACACTTGGATTAAAGAA
>JAGXSK010000032.1 GCA_018333845.1 Clostridia bacterium
TCAACTGATATTGCCAATATAGCATATCTGATTAATGAACTTCCAGGATTTGATGTGTTTTCCATATCCACTTTGGCAGCAGATGCACCCAAAGGTCAATTTAGTTTGTCCCGCTTCTATCCGGCTTTAAAAAACTGCAAAAAACCAGTTAGGAGCAATACCCCTGACATGAAGGACCTTTATCAGGTTCTTGAGTTAGGTTACCTGATAGCCGGCAGCAAGGAAGCCTATTTTGAACGTCCCTTTATAAACCATCATTATTGTCCCGTGGTTTCACCCCTTACCATGGATGTGGAATCTACCGAAGCTGTAATCTATCTAGCAGAGATGGGTCTGCCCATCTATGGAACTATTGTTCCAAATGCAGGCATGACATCACCCATGACAATGGTTGGAACCCTCACAGTTGGCAATGCGGAGTTTCTTGCATTAAGTGTATTGCTGCAGATGGTTCGCCCTGGAAATCCAGTTATATATGCTACTTTGCCTACAGTGGCTGATATGCGCACAGGAAACTATACTCCTGGTGCCATTGAAACAGGCATGCTTCACATGGCTTACAGTCAAATGGCCCAGTTCTATGGAGTGCCATCTGGTGGTTACATTGGTTTAACTAATGCTCATTCCAATGATGCTCAATCAGGATATGAAACAGGAATGAATACTACAGCTGGACTTCTTGGTGGCGTGGATCTTTTTAATATGGGCGGTCTATTGGATAGTCTTACAGCCTTTGATTTTGCCAAGGCAGTTATAGATAATGAAATTGCCATGATGCTCAAACGTATAAAACGCGGCATGGAGTTTAGCGAGGAAAATCTATGTCTGGACCTTATAAAAGAAGTTGGGCCAGCTGGTATGTATATGGATAAGGAGCATACTGTCAAGCATATGAGAAACATTGCATACTTGCCAAAAATAACGTCCCGTGACATGAGAACCCAGTGGGAGGATGAGGGCAAGCCTGACACCCATACCCGTGCAATGCAGGAGGTTGAAAGAATATTTAGCGGAGACATTTCTTCAAAATTTTCAGCAGAGCTTGATGCAAAAATACATGCTCATTTCCCGGGTATAGTGCCAGGAGATGTGTGCTGGAAAAAACAGTAAGATGTCTCATGCCACACTCTAAATCCCCTTGCTCTTTAGTGGAAGGGGATTTTTAAAACATTAATCCAGGAGCAGGGTGGGTTGTATGAAAAAACCAGGTTTGATTATGTTTGACTACGATGGTGTTATTGTCGATTCCTTTGAAATTCATGCAAAATGTTTTATCCTGGCATGCCGCGACAATGGGTATCTAGGTATAAGCACCAGGGAGGAGCTTTTAAACCTGTATGAAGGAAATGTCTATAATGGTCTCCTTGAAAGGGGGTTGACAGTAAACCTTATTGATAAAATTCTAGCAGATTATGGAATCATGCAAAAAGAGTATTTACACCAGATACATTTATTTGCTGGCATGAAGGAATGTATAGAAAAACTTGGAATTATCAATAAGATTTATATAATTACATCTAATATTTCTGAAGCAGCAGTTCAGGTTTTAAACAGCAAAGGCATCAAATCCTATCAGGAGGTCCTTGGTGCAGATAAGGAAAAAAGCAAGGTTAAAAAAATTAAAAATCTTACAAGAACATATGCCAATGTGGATGCTTACTTCATAGGTGATACAAAAGGGGACATTTATGAGGGCAAAGAGGCAGGTGTAAAAACCATAGGGACTGCCTGGGGGTGGCACGGCAAGGACAGGCTGGCAGAAGCTGCTCCAGACTATATTGTTCATTCCCCTGAAGGTCTTGTATCTTTGTTCCACAAATTGGCATGCAAATCACAATGACTTGATAAAGTCAAATAGCCTTAAGTTAAACATGACTTATATGAGGCAATAATGACTCAAAATTCCTGTTCCTGTTGATTGGGAAGCTTGTAGGGGAAGGCATGTTAATTACAGGTTGTTTTAAAAATGTGGCACGAATTTTGCAAATATTTTTAATAGAAGAATGTCTAAAATCTTAGAATGCCCCAGGTGGCATACAGGAGAAAATCATGCTGAATGACCTGAATCAAAAACAAAGATTAATACAAGAATATGTCCCTGGCAAGCAGGTGACCCTGGCTCATGTTATAGCTCATCCTGTAAAGGCAATCTATGAAAAACTGGGTTTGTCTGAAAGTGGTGCAATTGGAATACTTACCCTCACACCAGGAGAGACGGTAATAATTGCAGCAGACGTTGCAACCAAGTCAGCAGAAATTGAAATTGGTTTTTTAGACCGTTTCACTGGAGCACTGGTGATAATAGGTGACGTGGCAAGTGTAGAAACAGCCCTGAAGGAAGTAAATAATTATCTTGAAACTAATCTGAACTATACGCCAGCTAAACTCAGCAGATCATGAAAAAAAGCAGGATAATGGTCATAGGAGCCGTGGGTGCAGGCAAATCCACATTGGTTAAAAGACTTAAAGGCAATATGTGCACTGCAACAAAAACCCAGAGTTTGGAATTTACCTCTGATACAATTGACACACCTGGGGAGTTTGCTGAAAACCCTTTTTATTACAGGGCCCTTTTTGCCACTTCCCTGGAGACAGATATTTTAGTATTCATTCATGATGCAACTAAAAAACACTCGGCATTTCCTCCGGGATTTGCAGGAGCCTTTTCAAAAACATGCATTGGCGTTATCAGTAAAATCGACCACCCTGAAGCTGATTTGGAAAAAGCTCAAGGCATTTTAAAGGGATTAGGTTTTACTGGACAAATATATCCTGTGTCTGCTTTAACAGGAGAGGGAATAAGAGAATTAAAGAAAGCACTTAAATGGTAACAGTATTCAGAAGGGAGGCTTTTGAATGAAATTAAAGGCAAATATTTATAACAAGATATTTACATTTAAGTCAGTCAAAGAAGTACTGGCAAAGGCTAATGAGGAAAAGTCAGGAGACATATTAGTAGGGATAGCAGCAGAGTCCTCAAGTGAAAGGGTTGCAGCCAAACTGGTATTAAGCAGGATGACATTAGAGGACATTTACGAAAATCCAGTGATACCTTATGAAGAGGACGAAGTAACAAGGGTAATTTATGACACCCTAAACACCAGTATTTACAAAAAAATAAAGGGGTGGACAGTAGGAGAGTTAAGGGAGTATATACTAGATCACGGAACTACAGGTGAACACTTATTAAACATCAGCCGTGGCCTAACAAGTGAAATGATTGCTGCGGTTGCAAAACTAATGTCAAATATGGACCTGGTGTATGCATCTAAAAAGATGCGTCCCTATGCCCACTGCAACACCACAATAGGAGTGCCTGGCACCCTGGCTTTTAGAAATCAGCCAAATCACCCAACAGATGACATGAACGGGATCATGGCATCTATTAAGGAAGGATTAACCTTTGGTTCAGGAGATGCGGTAATCGGTATCAACCCTGTAGAAGACAATGCAGAAAATACAGCGTATATGCTTAAAACTGTAAAAGAGTTCATGGAAAAATGGGAGATACCAACACAAAACTGTGTTCTTGCTCATGTGTCAACCCAGATGAAGGCCATGGAAAAGGGAGCACCAGTAGACTTGTTGTTCCAGAGCATTGCAGGAACACAAAAAACCAATGAAGCCTTTGGCGTAGATGCAGCGCTTCTGGACGAAGCTCTAGCAATGGCAACACTTCAAGGTACTGCGACAGGACCAAATGTAATGTACTTTGAAACAGGACAAGGTTCAGAGGTTTCCTTAAATGCCCATTGCGGTGTGGACGAAATGACTTTGGAAGCAAGAACCTATGGCTTTGGCAGAAAATATCGACCATTTATGGTAAATAACGTCTCAGGATTTATAGGGCCAGAAACAATTTATGATGGACGCGAGGTAGTAAGAGCAGATCTGGAAGACCTATTCATGGGCAAGCTCCATGGACTGCCAATGGGCATAGCTCCATGCTACACAAACCATATGAAGGCAGATCAAAATGACCAGGAAATAGGAACCATGCTTTGTGCCATGGCAGGGGCATATTACTTCATGGGTGTACCAGGCGGAGACGATGTAATGTTAAATTATCAGGATACCAGTTTCCATGATGATGCCACTGTAAGAGAAATACTTGGATTAAGACCATTGCCAGAATTTGAAAAATGGTTAGAAAAAGTGGGGCTCATGGAAAACGGCAAATTGACTAAAAAAGCCGGTGACCCATCAATATTTGACAAATAAACAGGAGGTGAAATAGATGACAGTATCAACTGAAATGGAAAAAGCAATCATAGAAAGTGTCCTGCAGGAACTAAGCAAAAGAGGTGTAGTAGGAAAACAGGGCTCAGAGGTTGTAGAAAAGGCAAAAGAAGCAGCTGCACATGAAAAGGCAAAAGAACCAATATTAGATGAAGTTATAGAACTGCCAGATATTTCAAAACATTGGGTGCCAGAACCAGCTAACCCAGAAGCCCTGGAAGCAATGAAAAAATCAACAAATGCTAGAATTGGATTATATAGAGCAGGTACAAGACAAAAAACAGACTCACTCATTAGATTCCTTGCAGACCATGCAGTAGCTAGAGATGCAGTATTCATGGATGTATCAGAAGAGTTTTTGCAAAAAATGAATCTTTTCTGCGTGGCTAGTGCCGCAGCAGATAAAGAAGAATTTCTAACCAAGCCTGATCTGGGGACGAAGCTGTCAGATGAAGCAGTAAAGATAATCAAGGAAAAGTGCGAGAAGGATGTTCAAGTACAGATAATTGCAGTAGATGGGTTAAGCTCAACAGCCATTGAAAGAAATATACCTGATATATTGCCAGCATTAATGCAGGGTTTTAAAGCAGCAGGAATAAAAGTAGGAACCCCCTTCTTTGTTAAGAATGGAAGGGTTAGGGTCATGGATCAGATAGGAATGCTTTTAAATGCAGAAGTAGTATTAGAACTAATAGGGGAAAGACCTGGCCTTGGCACAGCGGAAAGCATGAGTGCATATCTAATCTACAAACCCACTGAAAAGACAGTTGAAGCAGATAGAACAATGATCTCAAACATTCATAAAAGGGGAACTCCACCGGCAGAAGCGGGAGCACAAATAGTTGACCTTGTAAAACAAATGCTTGAGAAGAAGGCCAGCGGCATCAAGCTGAACAAGGCATTGAAAGACTAGTGGCCTCCTTTGCCCAAAGAAACCTGAACAAAGGAGCCGCAGCGTCAAGGGTGGTGATTTAAATAGGAGAGACTGGACAACAAAAAATCACGAGTGTTGGAATAGACATAGGTACCACTACAACTCAACTGGTTATAAGCAGGTTGACTATTAAAAACTCTTCTCCGGGAGCAGTTATCCCCAAAATGGAGATAGCCGACAAGGAAATAGTCTATAGAAGCAGCATTCATTTTACGCCCATAAATGAACACCAGCTAATAGATGCCCAGAGGGTAAAGGAAATTATAGAGACTGAATACAGGCAGGCTGGGATAAAAAAGGAAGAGGTTGAAACTGGAGCAGTAATTATCACAGGGGAAACAGCCAAAAAGGAAAATGCCAAAAGCATCTTGGAAGCTACAGCTGGTTTTGCAGGAGACTTTGTAGTTGCCACAGCGGGAGTGAATCTGGAATCCATACTAGCAGGCAAGGGTTCAGGGGCAGCAAAGTACTCCAAGGAAAACCACAAAACAGTAGCCAATATAGATGTGGGGGGAGGCACCTCAAATATTGGGGTTTTCAAAGGCGGCAGAACACTAGACACGGCGTGTATCAATATTGGAGGCCACCTTATAGAACTAGAAAAAAATAGTGACCGAATAACCTATATAGCTGAACCTGCAAGGCTTATTCTAAATGATTTAAGCCTGCCATTGAGAGTCGGGGATAGAATTACACAAAGCCAACTTGTCCAAATAGCCATAAAAATGGCAGAAGCCATACTTGAAACCATTACAAAAAGGAACATGCTAGGTTTGGCAGACAAATTAATGATGACACCACCACTCAAAACTGATTATTCCATAGAAAAGGTAATGATCTCGGGTGGAGTAGCTGACTATGTATATAACGATTATCGTCCAGTATCAGTAACAGACATTACAAAATATGGTGATATTGGACCCGTTCTTGGTTGGGCCATCAGGGAAACATTTGCAAAGGCTGGGATAGATCTGGTTAAGCCTTTAGAGACAATAAGGGCTACAGTAATTGGAGCAGGAATACATTCCTTGGAAATAAGCGGCAGCACAATCCACGTCAATAGCGGCACCCTGCCAATGCGTAATATTACAGTAATATCACCCTTTCCAGAAGGGGTACCGGAAAAAGCTGAAGATGTGGCAAGGCTGTTAAAAAGTCAAGTCCATAAGTTAACCATACAAGACAGGACTGAGCAAAACCTGGCCATATCATTAAAAGAGCCCTATGACATGTCATTTAATTCTATAAATGAATTGGCACATGGTATTGCAAGGGGAATGGAAGACTATCTGACTCTTCAGAAGCCTATCATTGTGGTTATTGAGGCAGATTGCGGAAAGGTCTTGGGCCAGTGTTTAAGCATAATTCTTAAAGGGTCGCATGAACTGGTTTGTATAGACCAGATACAAGTTGACGAAGGTGACTATATAGATATAGGCAAACCTGTAATGGGAGGCAGGGTAGTACCAGTAGTTGTTAAGACCCTGGTTTTTGAAAAGACAGCACATTAAAAGGAGGTTTTAATTAAAATGGGTATCTTAGATCCAATAAAGCCGGAAATTTTGGCCGTTAAATTCATACCAAATGTATCAGAGGACCTGAAAAGGGACTTAAAGCTTGCACCAGAACAAAGAAGTATAGGGATGTTTACATGCAATGTGGATGATGCTGGCTATACTGCCATAGATGAAGCTACTAAAAAAGCAGTAGTAGAAGTAGTATATGCAAGGAGTTTTTACGCTGGAGCAGCCCATGCATCAGGGCCCCTATCTGGAGAATTCATTGGCATCCTGGCAGGACCAAATCCGGCAGAAGTAAAGGCCGGCCTGGAAGCAGCCGCAATGTGCATTAGAGATGAAGCCTGGTTTTACTCTGCCAATGAAGAAGGAACAATAGCATTTTACGCACACTGTATCTCAAGAACTGGTTCATACCTGTCCAAGGTTGCTGGTATAAATGAAGGAGACTCCCTGGCCTACCTAATAGCTCCACCGCTAGAATCAGTCTACGGAGTGGATGCAGCCTTAAAGGCAGCAGATGTAAGGATGGCTGTATGGTATGGGCCTCCAGGAGAAACCAACTTTGGTGGCGGATTGCTTACAGGATCCCAGAGTGCATGTAAAGCAGCAACAGAGGCATTTAGAGATGCTGTGCTAAGTGTAGCCAGAAATCCAAAAGACTATGAAGGCTAACCAACCAGGGGGACGGTTCTCGTGGCTAATTTTCAAGGCCATTTCAGCCTAGATGTTCTGAATTTGAGGAAAATTGTCCCCGTAAATTAAAGAGGAGGTTTGATGTAAGTGAGGGTAATAACAGAGATTGAACTTAGAGATGAATACAAAAAGGCTCCATTTACCTCCTTTAAGCTGCCAGAAGGATGCAGGCTGACACCCTCAGCTGCCCAGTTTCTTAGTGAGCGAAAGATTGAAGTTACTACTGGGCAGCAGGCTTCAATGAATAAAAAGCCAGTTAAAGAGAAGTCCACTGGGGGAAACAAAGGAAATGGCAATGAGAAGCCAGAGTATATGACCCACTTGAGGGAAACAGAGCTGATCTCTAAAGCCCACCCTGTTATTAGATTCAGGGGAAAACTTGATACCTTTGAAGCGCTATTGCTTTCAGCCATAATAGAGGCTGAAGGTGCAGGTTATCAGGAATTAGCAAGAGACCTACAGGACCTCCTTGATTACTCAAGGCAGATGATGCGAGCAGAAGTAAAAGAGGAGCCCCTTGCGCAAATAAAGTTTCGAGGCTGGTCTCCCCAGGAAATTCGGGAACGCTCCCATTATGTAAAAAAATATTATGATATTAACCATTTCACCCCACAAGCTGGTCATGGACGACTGGTCGTACAGCTAAACTATCTTAGAACCCAGGCCAGGGAGCTGGAACTAACTGCTATAGATGCTTTTTATAGTGATGCACAGGTGGAGAGAGAAGATATTCTCCAGGCCCTTAACCGTTTTAGCAGTCTAATTTATATTTTTATGGCACAGCTTCTATCAGGTCACTACAAGATAGGATAAGACAAGGGGACGGTTCTTCTGTCTTATTTTCAAAGGTGAAAAAAAAGGTGCATATCCTTGGATGGGAGTGATGCTAGTGGAATCACTAAATAAGGCAAATAATCTAATTAAAAAATTTCAGGATACCTTTAATAAACCAGCTTTAGTTAAGGGGAAAAAGCTTTTTACAGGTGTAGACCTTGGAACAGCCTATATTGTCCTGGCTGTAGTGGATGAAGCGGGAGAGCCCGTAGCAGGTGCCATGCAGTTTGCCCAGGTGGTCAAGGATGGACTTGTGGTTGATTACATGGGAGCAGTGGATATTGTTAAAAACCTTAAGAAAAAGTTAGAAGGTGCCCTGGGTTATGACCTCCTAGAAGCAGGAACAGCCTACCCGCCAGGTACAATTGGCGGAGACCAGAGGGCCATTGGTTATGTAGCAGAGGCAGCTGGTTTTGAAGTTATATCCATGATTGATGAACCAACTGCTGCAAATAATGTACTGAAAATTGAAAATGGAGCTGTAGTGGATATTGGAGGAGGAACCACAGGCATAGCGGTTTTAAAAAACAAAGAAGTTGTGTATGTTGCAGATGAACCCACTGGGGGTATCCATTTTAGTCTGGTCATAGCAGGGTCCCATAAAATATCATTTTTGGAGGCCGAAGAGCTTAAAAGAGACTTTGCAAGACAT
>JAGXSK010000033.1 GCA_018333845.1 Clostridia bacterium
TACTTCCTTCAATTGTTGAAGGGTGCGATATGGAATTTTTGAATTTAACTTGTGTTCAATCAGTCATGCAGGATCAGGTTATTTCAGTTACAGAAGATACTACAGTATTGGAAGCAGCCCAGCTTATGGTAAATAAAAAAATCGGCTGTCTTCCAGTGATAAGGGAGGACAAGATAATAGGTTTGTTTATAGAAAGAAATGCCATTAGGGGACTTATTTCTATTGCTGGTTCAAGTGAAAAATAATCGATAATAATTTCACGTAATAATTATCCTCCCTTTCTAACATAATATAAACAGGATTCTTGGTTTGCAAATAATTTTTTAGTTATTAGGAGGATGTTATTAATGGTATATTCACAGCCTGAAAATGCCAGTTCCAGCTTTAAATGTGCTAACTGTGGAACCATGTTTTCCCTGACAGAGAACAAATCAGGAGAGTGTCCTATTTGTGGTTATCATTGCAACGAGGATAATTGTAATATTGTTGATACATCAGATGAGGGTTACTAAATGGTAATCCTCTTTCTTTTTTAGTAATAACCTGAGCCAAAGAAGGATTAAATACTTATTGAGAGAATTAAGAATTGTATAGATTAGAAAGAAAATTTTGAACAATTACCCATAAGGAGAGTGACTATAATGATTTTTAATACACTAGAAAAACCTCTTTTTTATGACGTTGAAGTTCTTACGAAAAGAAAGGAAACTGATAATTCCTATACTTATGGCTTCACATTTATTAAAAACCAAATAGTGACAAAACTAGAATTTGTACCAGGTCAGTTTAATCTATTGGATATACCAGGGTTGGGGCTATATAAAAGTACCATTGTTTCCAACCCGAAAAAAACAGATATTTTCCAGCATACAATTCATTATGCAGTAAAAAATAGTATTGAGTATAAAATTATTGAAAAACTTATGGAAGGAACAGTAATCAAGGTTGCTGGACCTTTTGGAAACGGCTGGGCTAAATCTAACCTTCATGGGAAAAATCTCCTTGTAATTGCTGGCGGTTTGGGTTTTAGAAGTGCCAGGCCAATGCTGGATTATATTGAGCATCGAAGAGTCTTATTTAATGAAGTAGAGGTTTTGTATACAGTGAAAACCCCTAAAGATTTTCTTTACTCTTATGATTATGAAAGATGGAAAAATGCAAAAATTGACATGAAGTTGATTGTAGAAAATATCCCCTTTAGTGCTAATACTTCTAATGTTCAATACAAAAAGGGTCTTATTGTGAGTCTTTTAAGAGATATGAAAAGTTCAAATGAGGATACAATGGTGCTGATTTCCGGTTCTGAGATGATGATCAAATTTACAATAAACTTTTTATTTAGAAAGCAGTTTTCAGAAAAACAGATTTATGTCAGCCTGGACTATTTATTAAATAAGCCAGACAGCAATTGGGTAGCTTTAAATGGTCCGATTTTTACACTGGAGCAGATAAAAAGTTGGTTGATATAGTAATAAGATTCCTCGTTCTGCAGAACAATATAGGAAAGTGAAGTTACCAATTGGCGTCTGTTTCGGAATCTCATGGCTGTGCCATAAGAAAAAATGCAAGATGTGGTGTAAAAGAAATGAAAATGATATGTCCCTTGTGTAATGGATTAAGAAATTTACAGGTGTACACGTGTCCCGGCTGCGGGCATGATATGCAAGACCAGGGCAGGGTTAGCGGATTTTTTGGCCCATACAGTCCCTATGAAGAGCTGGAAGCTGCAAACAACCTTTATGAAAAATGCGTGCACTTGATCAGCTGTCCAAGGTGTGGTAATGATTTTAAAGTGAATATAGATTTAGTAGAGATGTAGTTGTACCTTATCCCTCTCCCTTTGTATGGAATCCCACCTTACTAAATCCCTTATTAAACTGTTCTTTATTAATTTAGACCATGCTTTCTGCAATCCTTCTACATATTTATTGTTGAGGGATGATTTTTTTTCTATCAGAGGACATTGGTAGGGCAGCTCAAGGGTTTCCCAGATTATTTGCAAATTGCCATCCATTGTAAGATGAGGTGCCAGGGGAAAGGTTCTGCACTGGATAGGACGTTTTTCCCTTGGACAAGGCTTTAAACACCTGGCATAGTAAACAGGCTGAACCCAGCTATGGGGAAAATCATAGTCCTGGGGGTTGTGTATCTCCCATGATAACCAGTCCCTATCTTCAGGGGTAAAAATTTTTTCTTCCCCCGGCAGCAAATACATACCCATGTCCTGGTTGTGGACTTGGCAGCAGGCAGCTTCACAAAGGGATCCACAGTCAATGGCAGCTAGAGGTCCTGGATCCAACAGGGCATATATTTCTATATAATCTTCTAATGTAAATTCCAATTTAATTTCTCCTATCCTATGAATGGTTATATTTCATGTTTCTATAGTGCTTTGGAGTGAGGAAATGTCGTCAATTATAAATTCTATACTATATTACATAATTTTAATAGTACTACAGCGAAATTTAGCAATTAGCGGAGCCATGGCGTACTTACTTTATCATATTTGATTAGTCCTGGGCGTTGTTTTTAAAAAATAACTGGCAGATCCTTGTATCCTATTCATCCATGGCTTTACCAGGTGTATTAATTCTAGGTATGGTGTATTATATTATTATGCGTATTTACTACAGGTTAAGGGTGTAGAATATGAAACATAAAGAAAAGCTGGTGGAGTTTTGTAAAAACCTGGGGTTTGATCTGCTTGGCATAGTAGGACCGGAACCACTAGAGGAAAGATTAGAAGTCCTTGTAGACAGGCACAAAACAGGCTATAATTCTAATTTTGAGAACAAGGATATCAGTTTGCGTATTTCACCTCATTTAATATTACCTGGAATCAAGTCAATTCTTGTCCTTGGTCTGGGTTACTACCCAGAAGCCCATTTTATGGACCCTTCAAAGGCCCAAGTTGCCAGGTATGCAAGGGGTAAGGACTATCATGTGGTCATGAGGGAGAAAATGACCCAGGTGGTTGAATTCTTAAAAACCCAAGAAGGGGATTTTCAATACAAAATTTTTGTTGACAGCAGCCCATTGATTGAGAGGTTTCTTGCAGAAAAAACAGGTTTAGGCTGGATAGGTCAGAATACTTGTTTCTATACTAAAACCACGGGCTCCTGGATATTCATTGGCGAGATCTTGTTGACAATTGACCTTGGAATTCACAAGGCCGATGGTATCAGCGGTGTTTGTCATAACTGTCGTATCTGTATCAAGGCATGTCCTACAGGAGCCCTGGAAGGCGGATATACCTTAAATCCTCATAAATGTTTGGCATATGTTTCCCAGGCCAGGGGGATTATTCCTAAAGAATTAAGGGAGCTGATGAGGCATAACCTTGTAGGTTGCGACATCTGCCAGGAGGTATGCCCAAATAACAGGGGAGTTTTGCCTTGCAGAAATGGGGATTTTAAATCCATGGATTTTCATAACATAGATATCAAGGACATGTTAGGCCTTTCCAATACAAATTTTAAAAGGCTGTACGCTGGGGCTGCATTTGGCTGGTGCGGGAAAAAAGTTTTACAAAGAAATGCCATTGTTCTTCTTGGCAATCAGAAAAAGCCTGATGCAATTTCCTTAATAAAGCCCTTTTTAAGTAATCATGACTATAAAATGAGGATCCATGCTGCCTGGGCTTTAGGCCAGATTGGCGGCAGTGAAAGTAAGCTATTGCTTGAAAAAAGAATAGTAGAGGAAACCAATTTACAAGTTGCTAATGAAATTAAAGATGCTATGGATAAAATAAGGCAGAAAACACCACACTATAGTTAAAAGGAAGATGCAGGGACTTCCCCTGGATTATTTTTAGATAATACAGTGGAACAATCCTGTGAGTTCATGTAATCTTGCTTTGTGCAGTGAGATTGAAGGATATCCAAGTAAATGAGCAATTTCTCAATGTAATAATGTAATATAGGTACAATTGAGTCATGCTCATAATATAAGAGGAGAAAGCACATTGAAACTTCGCTTGATATTTATAGGTGTATTATGTCTCATTATTTTTTCTGCCTGCAGTCAAGGTCCCCAGCAAAAGCCCAAGCTTCCAGAAGGAAAGATTGGAGTTATTTTTACTTTAATTGAAGAGGATATTTTCCAGGTAATGAAAAAAACCATGGAAGAGGAAGCTCGTAAGCAAAATATGGTTTTAGCTGTAATGGAAAAGGCTCCTATGGAAGAAGAATTAAGGAAAAAGGTTGACGAAATGCTTCAGGAGGATATAGATGCTGCAATTATTCAGTTTGGTCCAGGAGAAGGAAACAGGGAGATTGCAACAAAAATAATGGAAAAAGGCATTAAACTAATTTCCATGGGCGTGATGCCTGAACAGGTTCCCCTGGATGGACATGTGACTCCTGACTTTGCCAGGATTGGCCAGCTGCAGGGAAGTTTTGTCAGTACAAAACTAAGAGGAATCCAGGGTGAGGTGGCAATCTATACCTTTGATACTGATGCAGCGGCCTTTGCAGAAATGGTGGAGGGGGCTGCAGCTGAACTGGAAGAAGCCCAGATACGGTATATTATTAATTATTTGCCTCCTGATGATATAGAAGGGGCAGCAGATGCTATAGCAAGGAATTTAAGTCAAAATTTTAATATTATTGGCGCCATTTTTCCCTCTAGCCTGCTAGCCTTAAAGGGTGTGGAAGCTTTAGATACTGTGGGCAGGGATCCCC
>JAGXSK010000034.1 GCA_018333845.1 Clostridia bacterium
GATAAGAAGGCAAAAGAGATAATATCTCTTTCAATTCAGAGATGCGCCGCAGACCACGTGGCTGAAACCACAGTATCAGTGGTAGGTCTGCCCAATGATGAAATGAAGGGACGTATTATCGGGCGAGAGGGTAGAAACATAAGAACCTTAGAAACCCTTACTGGTATTGATTTAATTATTGATGACACACCAGAAGCTGTTATTTTATCAGGCTTCGATCCAATTCGTCGTGAAGTGGCTAGAATAGCTTTAGAAAAATTAATACTTGATGGAAGGATTCACCCTGCTCGCATTGAAGAAATGGTAGAAAAGGGCAAAAGAGAAGTTGAGCAGAGAATTCGGGAAGAGGGAGAACAAGCTACCTTTGAGACAGGCATTCATGGCCTGCATCCAGAGTTAGTTAAGCTCCTGGGGCGCTTACATTACCGTACAAGTTATGGTCAAAATGTTCTCAAACATTCAATAGAAGTAGCTCATTTAGCTGGTACCATGGCTTCTGAATTGGGCGTGGATGTTCAATTAGCAAAGAGGGCAGGACTCCTTCATGATATTGGTAAAGCCGTTGACCATGAGGTGGAGGGTCCACATGTCCAGCTGGGAGTAGATTTAGCTAAAAAATATAAGGAATCTCCTGCAGTTATTCATGCAATAGCTGCCCACCATGGAGATATTGAGGCCCATAGTATTGAGGCCGTATTAGTTCAGGCGGCTGATACCATTTCAGCTGCAAGACCAGGTGCTCGCAGGGAAACTTTAGAATCATATATTAAAAGGCTGCAGAAACTGGAGGAAATTGCAGATTCATTTGAAGGTGTTGAGAAGTCCTATGCTATACAAGCAGGACGCGAGGTTAGAATTATGGTTAAGCCTGACAAGATAGATGATTTACAAGCAGTTACTCTGGCAAGAGATCTTGTTAAAAAGGTCGAAGAAGATCTAGAATATCCTGGCCAAATTAAAATTGTAGTTATTAGAGAAACTAGAGCGGTAGATTATGCAAAATAACGGTCCCCTGACCGTTATTTTGCTTTCTGGAAGTTTTATCTTGATAAAATATTAACCACATTGCAGGAGTTTTTAAAGAGTGTGAAGAAAAGATTATAAGGCTGTTACTGGCTTAAAGTGAGAGGCAAAAGGGAGTGATGGTAAATTGTTAAGGTATAAAAGTGGGCAGCAGGTATCCGATAGCATAAGTCTATTAATATCAATGCTCGTTAGATATCCAGAGATTAGCAGTATATGTTGTGAGCCCGACACAAAAGAGATTAAATTCACTTTCTTATTAAGTGACAATGAGAATAATATAAATGAGTTTTCCAAATTAATAAATAAATGTCTAAGTACACTTTTCTACTTAAAAAAGGGAGAAGTAGTTAATCCCTTTAACATAAAATATAGCACCTGTGGAAAATTAACAGTATTAGATATATATCGAAAATTGGACAACCTTACAGCTCAAGAGCTTAACTTAATAATCTCTTTAACGCAGGAATATTTTAAGGATTCTCTAGTTGTTGAAGTAGAAGAACTAACCAAGGAAGATCAATTGTTTCAAGAGGATTTAATTGGTGCAATGCTGGATAATCTTGGCCAGGAGCTAACCACCCAAAAACTCTTTGCATTTAGAGAAGAGGGAAGAGTAATGGTTTTTAATAAATAACTAGGATTTTTTGGAGGTCTAGAATTTGAGATTTTTATTCATTGGCGATATTGTTGGAAGGCCAGGCAGAAGCATTGTCAAAAGTATACTGTCGCAGCTTAAGGTAGAAAATAACGTTGATATGGTTATAGCAAATGCAGAAAATGCTGCAGGAGGAAATGGATTAACAGAGCAGGTGGCCAACGAGCTTTATAATAATGGTGTTGATTTTATAACCCTGGGCAATCATGTCTGGGATAAAAAGGATATTTTGGACTTTATTGATAGAGAAGAAAGGATTATCAGGCCTGCAAATTATCCTCCTGGAACTCCTGGCAAAGGCTATAAAGTTTTTTCCAAAAATAACATCAAAGTGTCTATAGTAAACCTCCAGGGGCGTGTATATATGCAAGCTTTGGAATGTCCATTTCGGACCATGGATAATATATTATTACAAATAGCTAATCAAACCAAAATCATTATAGTTGATGTTCATGCAGAAGCAACATCTGAGAAAATGGCATTGGGATACTATTTAGATGGTAAAGTTTCAGCTGTTTTAGGAACCCATACCCACATACAAACTGCTGACGATAAAGTTCTACCAAAAGGCACTGGATATATAACGGATGTTGGCATGACTGGTCCCTATGAATCTGTTTTAGGAATAAAAAAAGAGAATATTATTGCACGGTTTTTAACACAGATGCCCAATCGTTTTGAAGTTGCTACAGGCACATCACAATTAAATGCAGTTTTTATTGAAATTGATAATGCTACAGGTAGAACAATCAAGATTGAAAGACTTCAAAAATATTGTGACTAGTTTTAAAATAAATCTTTCAAAAAAAGGATTTTTTTAAACTGAGCCGAATATATTGAATTTAGAAGGGTATCCAATATTCAACGAAACAATTAAGGGAGGTTTAGTTAATGGATGTATTGAAAGTTTCAGCCAAATCAAGTCCAAATTCTGTAGCAGGTGCCTTAGCAGGAGTTTTAAGGGAGAAGGGTGCCGCTGAAATGCAAGCTATTGGAGCAGGAGCACTTAATCAGGCAGTTAAAGCAGTAGCAATAGCAAGGGGATTTGTAGCACCTAGTGGAATCGATCTAATTTGTATACCCGCGTTTACAGACATCTTAATTGATGGTGAAGAAAGGACAGCTATCAAATTGATAGTTGAACCAAGATAATTTACCTTTAGAATGAATTCTTTATGCCTGTTTATTCCTTAGGGGATAGACAGGTTTTTAGTTTCACTAATTTTGTAGGTTCCAATGATAAGGGGGCAATAGCAATGAATTCATTTAAAATAGTAGATAGCCATTGCGATACCTTATTAAAAATTAATTCAGGTGAAACAAATTTTTTTACAAAGGGGAGTTCACGTGTTAACCTTCCAAAAATAATTGACGGAGGTGTTTTTATACAGTTTATGGCTGTATATGTACATCAGCACTATAAGCCAGGTTTAAGTTTAAAGAGAAGCCTGGAGCTGATAAATACCTTCTTAGGTATTGTCAATGATCCACGGCTCATACATATAAAAAATAAAGAAGATTTAAAACATTTGTTATCGAATGAAAAGAAAATTGGTTTATTGCTTTCCCTGGAAGGAGCAGAACCCATTGAAAGTATTGCAGTTCTGGACATTTTTTTTCATCTGGGCATGAGATGTATAGGAATTACATGGAATCAACGGAATATGCTGGCCGACGGCTGTAATGAGACAGGTGGGCTAACTCACTTCGGTAAAGAAGTTATAAACAAAATGTCTGAATTAGGGATATTATGTGATGTTTCCCATTTGTCCCAGGCAAGCTTTTGGGACGTTATAAAGGTCACAAAGAAACCTATTATTGCATCCCATTCTAACTGTCACGCTTTATGCCCTCATCCAAGGAATCTTACTGATAGTCAGATTAAAGAACTTGCACAAACAGGTGGCGTCATGTCCATTACCTTTTATCCAGACTTTATAGGCTTAAACCGTAACCTGGATTCAATTGTCAAACATATAGCTCATGTGGGTGAATTAGTTGGTATAGAGCACGTTGGCATAGGCTCAGACTTTGATGGTGCTGAATTTTCAATTCCCAACCTGGAAAACTCTTCAAAATTAGCAAATCTAGTAAAGGAACTTAAAACAAGTGGCTTTCATAAACAGGAGATTGAAAAGATTTTGGGAAACAATATAATTAATCTTTTAAAAAACACTCTTCCAGGAGGTAACCATGGGAGTTGACTTGCATGTCCACACAACAGCATCAGATGGCACATTAAAGCCTGGCCAATGTATAAAAATGGCAATTTCCCTTGGTCTAGAGGCAATTTCTATAACGGATCATGATACTGTTGGCGGCTTACAGGAAGCATTCCAGGAAGCTATAAAGCATCCTGATTTTACCTTTGTGCCTGGGATAGAAGTAAGTACTGATTACTTTGATACTGAGGTTCATGTCCTTGGGTATTATATAGATTATAAAAGCAAAAGTCTTAGAGATTTTTTACAAGAAATGAAATTAGCAAGGGAGGAAAGGTGCAAAAAGATTATTAAAAATTTAAATTCAATTGGAGTAAATGTATTTTATGAAGACTTAAAAAATAATACAAAAAAAGGTACAATTGGAAGGCCTCACATTGCCCAGCTGATAGTAAAATCAGGATACGAAATCAACCTTCAGGATGCTTTTGATAAATATCTGGTGAAGGGTCGACCAGCTTATGTGCCAAGAAAGAAAATAACACCTG
>JAGXSK010000035.1 GCA_018333845.1 Clostridia bacterium
AATCCCTTGTGGCTTGAACAAATAAAACAGTGGAAACAGGACCATGCATTAAAATATCCAGAAAACGTACTTACTCCCCAATATGTCATAAGCATTTTAAGTGAGCTAGCTGGTGGTGATACAATTGTTACTACTGATGTTGGCCAGCATCAAATGTGGACTGCCTTGTATTATAAATTTAATAAACCAAGAACCCTTATATCATCTGGAGGCCTGGGTACTATGGGATACGGTTTTCCAGCAGCTATTGGTGCCCAGTATGGAAATCGTGATAAGAGAGTAATTGCTGTTACAGGAGATGGAAGCTTTCAGATGCATATGGCAGAGATGGGAACAGCCATGGAACACAACTTGCCCATAAAGATTCTTTTGTTCAATAATAGCTGCCTTGGACTTGTAAGACAGCTGCAGTATTTTTACTGTGAAAAAAAATATAGTGCCATTGACTTTAGCTGCAATCCTGATTTTATGCAGTTTGCCAGGTGCTATGGAGCAGCAGGTTATAGAATTACCTGTATGGAAGAAGCAAGGAGTGTGCTGGAAGAAGCTTTAAACAATGACAAGCTTACAATAATTGAATGTATGGTACCCAAAGAGAACCTGGTGCACCCCATGGTGTTAAATACAAAGGGACTAGATGAAATGGAACTATATAGATAATTCGGTGACAATAAGTTGGTGACAATAAGTTTGGGGACGTTCCTTCAGGTGGGTCCCTATACATTAAACGGTGTGTCCTACATTAAACGGTGTGTCCCCGTACAATAAAGGAGGAATGCTTAATGGGAATGACCATAACAGAAAAGATACTAGCAGATCACGCAGGACTTGAGCATGTAGAACCAGGACAGCTGATAAATGCCAGGCTGGATATTGTACTAGGAAATGATATTACAGCTCCTGTAGCAATTAAGGAGTTTAAAAAAACTGGCAAGGATAAGGTATTTGACAGGGATAAAGTGGTTCTAGTGCCTGACCATTTTACCCCCAATAAGGATATTAAGTCAGCAGAGCAGGCTAAAATCCTCAGGGACTTTGCCAGGGAACAGGAACTAACTAATTACTTTGAGATTGGCAGAATGGGCATAGAACACTGCCTGCTGCCTGAACAGGGCCTTGTAGGCCCAGGAGATGTAATTATTGGTGCTGATTCCCATACATGTACCTATGGAGCCCTTGGAGCCTTTGCCACAGGAGTAGGAAGTACAGATATGGCAGCAGGCATGGCCCTGGGTGAAGCCTGGTTTAAAGTGCCAGAAAGCATCAAGTTTATTTATCATGGCAAGAGAAAAGAATGGGTTTCTGGAAAGGATCTTATTCTTTATACAATAGGAAAAATCGGTGTAGATGGAGCCCGATATCAGGCCATGGAGTTTACTGGGGAGGCCATTGAAAATCTTTCCATGGATAGTCGTTTTACCATGGCCAATATGGCTATAGAAGCTGGCGGAAAAAATGGTATCATTGCTCCGGATAAAATTACTGAGGAATATATTAAGGGCAGGGCCAAGCGGGAGTTTAAGTTCTACTTTAGTGACCCAGATGCCAAATATAATCGAATAATTGACATAGACGTGGCTGCCATTGAACCACAGGTTGCTTTCCCACATCTGCCTGAAAATACCAGGGGCATTAGTGAGGCGGGAAATGTAACTATAGATCAGGTGATCATTGGCTCCTGCACCAATGGCAGGATTGAAGACTTGAGAGAAGCCGCTGCTATTTTAAAGAATCAGAAGGTCCATCCAGAAGTGAGACTAATAATTTTCCCAGGAACCCAGCAGATATATCTACAGGCAATGAAGGAAGGACTCTTGGAAATATTCATTGAAGCAGAAGCAGTAGTAAGCACTCCCACATGCGGACCATGCCTTGGAGGTCACATGGGTATCCTGGCCAAGGGAGAAAGGGCCCTGGCTACTACCAACAGAAACTTTGTGGGTCGTATGGGACACCCAGAGAGTGAAGTGTATTTATCAGGGCCAGCTGTAGCTGCTGCAAGCGCTGTTAAAGGAAGATTAGCATCACCCCAGGAGGTGGTAAAATGTTGTTAAAGGGAAAAACATGGAAATTTGGTGATGATATTGATACTGATGCCATTATTCCGGCGAGATATTTAAATACTTCTGAACCAGAAGAGCTTGCCAAACATTGTATGGAAGATGCAGATCCAGAATTTCCAAACAAAGTTAATAAGGGTGATATTATAGTTGCAGGCAAAAACTTTGGCTGTGGCAGCTCGCGAGAGCACGCCCCTATAGCCATAAAGGCTGCAGGAGTATCATGTGTAATAGCAAAGTCTTTTGCCAGGATTTTTTATAGAAATTCAATTAACATAGGACTTCCTATACTTGAGTCACCTGAAGCTGCTGAGGCAATTAAAGAAGGAAATGAAGTTGAAATTGACGTGGCAAAGGGAGAAATCAAGGACTTAACTACAGGGACAACATACATGGCAGCTCCCTTTCCGGATTTTATTCAGCAAATTATTGCAGCTGGCGGATTAATAAACTATGTAGCTGAAAGGGTGAAGAAAAATGGCTAGGGTAGCAGTTTTACCTGGAGATGGCATAGGTGTAGAAATTGTGCCCCAGGCAATCAAGGTTCTTAATAAGGTTGCTCCCAAATATGGAATAGAACTAGAGTATTCAGAAGATCTCATTGGTGGTGCAGCTATTGATGCAAAAGGAGTTGCTCTTCCAGAAGCAACCCTTCAACTATGTAAAGAAAGTCAGGCAGTTTTACTTGGTGCTATTGGAGGACCAAAGTGGGATACCCTTCCTGCCCCCCAGAGACCTGAAGTAGCATCGCTTTTGCCCTTGAGAAAGCACCTTGGATTATATGCAAATGTAAGGCCAACAGTTTTAAACCCGGCCCTTATAGGTGCTTCTCCCCTAAAAGAAGAGTTGGTAAAGGGTACAGACATGATTGTCATTAGAGAACTTACAGGTGGGATCTATTTTGGTGAGAAGTATAGGGAGCCCCATCCATCAGGAGAAAAGGCTGTGGATATTTTAGTATATACTACAGAGGAAATTGAAAGGATTGCAAGGCTTGCCTTTGACATTGCCGGCAAAAGAAGAAAAAAAGTGACTAGTGTGGATAAGGCTAATGTTCTTGAAAGCTCAAGGCTTTGGAGAGAAACAGTTACCAGGCTTGCCCAGGACTATCCTGAAATCACCCTTGAGCATATGTATGTAGATAACTGCGCCATGCAGTTGATTAGAAATCCTCTCCAATTTGATGTTATCCTTACGGAAAATATGTTTGGTGACATTTTAACTGATGAGGCTTCAATTTTAAGCGGCTCCATTGGCATGCTTGCTTCTGCCAGCTTTGGCGGCAATGTGGCAATGTATGAACCAGCCCATGGGTCAGCTCCTGATATAGCAGGACAGGATAAAGCTAATCCTCTGGCCACCATTCTTTCAGCTGCCATGATGTTAAAGTACAGCTTTAACTGTTCTGAAGGAGCAGAAGAAATTGAAAGGGCAGTAGCTAAAGTACTTGCAGAAGGATACAGGACAGGTGATATTATGGAGCCTGGAAAGAAGCTGGTCGGCACGGAGGAGATGGGAAATTTAGTTTGTGAAAAATTAGGAGAGTAGATACTATGAAAGTAGTTATATTTGATACTACCTTGAGAGATGGCACCCAGGGAGAAGGGGTCAACGTTTCAGTAAAGGATAAGCTAAAAATTGCCAAAAAACTGGATGCTTTTGGCGTGGACTATATAGAAGGGGGCTGGCCCTTCTCCAATCCTAAAGATACAGAATTTTTCCAAAAGGCAGCTGATGAAAAATGGAATGGGAAGATTTGCTCCTTTGGAAGCACATGCAGGGTAGGGGTTAGAGCTGAGAATGATGTAAACCTCCAGGCCCTTGTGAACAGCCAGGCTCCCGCAGCTGCAATTTTTGGCAAAACCTGGGATTATCAGGTTGCAAAGGCACTAGGTACTACCCTGGAAGAAAACCTGAGAATGATTTACGACAGTGTTGCTTTTTTGGTCAGCAAGGGTATTGAAGTAATCTTTGATGCAGAACACTTTTTTGATGGATATAAGGCTAATTCTGAATATGCCTTGATGTGTTTAGAAAATGCACAAAAGGCAGGGGCATCCTGGCTTGCACTTTGTGACACCAATGGAGGCACTTTACCCCATGAGGTTTTTGAGATTGTGCAGGCTTGTAAAGAAAGATTTACTATTCCCCTTGGAATACACGCTCACAATGACTGTGAGCTTGCTGTGGCCAACAGTATTGCCGCTGTAAAAGCAGGGGCAGCCATGGTCCATGGTACCTTCAATGGTGTGGGTGAAAGGTGTGGAAATGCAAATCTGTGCTCCGTCATCCCAAATCTTGAGTTAAAAATGGGTTGTGAAACCTCAACCAGAAAAAATTTGAATAACCTTACAGAAACAGCTAGATATGTGGCTGAGGTTATAAATATTGCTGTACCAAACCATCAACCCTTTGTGGGACACAGTGCCTTTACCCATAAAGGGGGAATGCATGCAAGTGCAGTTATGAAACATCCAAAAACCTATGAGCATATTACACCTGAGACCGTTGGAAATGACAGGAGAATCCTGATATCCGAGCTTGCAGGCACAAGCAATTTGACCCACAAGCTTGAAGAAATGGGCATTAAATTAACTGACAAGGAGATACTAAAAAATATAGTGGAGCAGGTCAAGGAATTAGAGCATAAGGGGTATCAATTTGAAGGAGCCGAGGCCTCTTTAGAACTGCTCCTTTATAAAGTCATGGGTTTATACAAGGAACATTTCCATCTGGAAAACTTTAAAGTGCTGGTAGAGAAAAGAGGAGAAGAGGATTATTATTCAGAAGCCATTATTAAGCTAAAAATTGGTGAGGAAATTGTCCATACTGCTGCAGAAGGAAATGGTCCTGTAAATGCTCTAGATAATGCCCTGAGGAAGTCCCTTGATAAAACTTATCCATGTATTAATGAAATGCACTTATCAGATTACAAGGTAAGGGTGCTAGAGGGAAGTCAGGCAACGGCTGCCAAGGTCCGCGTTCTTATAGAATCCAAGGATGCCAATGATAACTGGAGCACTGTGGGAGTTTCCTCAAATATCATAGAAGCAAGTTGGGAAGCATTACTTGATAGTATGGATTATATTTTGCTTAAGAAGCATCTTAAAGAGTTAGGCAGGATGGGAAATTAAAAATTATTTTTTACAAAAACCATATAAATTCCTTGGAGCGTTTAGTTCCCTGGTGGCAGCTTGGGGGCAGGATTGCCCAAGGGCTGCCATTATATTTATCAGTTTTTGGAAAATTATTCAAGGTATTTCTAACTTGTCTCTTCTTGCTGCAGTGGAATTAATTTAATGTTTAAGAAATATAATATGACCATCTCTAATATAATCCAGGGCCTTACTGATATAAGATATATGGAAGGTTATTGCTTGGATTAAAACAACATCTCTGGTTATGATGAGGAGTGAATTTAAAAGGGTGCTGCCAACTTATGGCAGTACCCTTATTAGGACTATAGGTTTCTAGATTTATCCTGGGTTGGTTTCTTGGATTTTAACAGCAGGGATAGTTATTCTATCCCTGGCAGTAATTGATGGATAAATACCATACAGTATTCTCCAATTTTCCACTAAACCGCCAGTGAAGGTTAATCCCTTTTCTAAAGTATGTGGGTCACCTATTGCTTTTACAACAACTGGAAATAGCAAACTTTCGTTGTTTATCAAAATTTCATCTGGCGAGTATTGCTGTATATGGGTATTGATTGTAACCCTATGATCGTTGATGGCAATTGCCTCTGCACCAGTAGCCCAGAGTTCATTAACAAGATCTATCAAATCATAATGCAATAAAGGGGCATCTCTTGTAATTGTCACTGTAATGCCTGGACCACTAACTGGCACTTCACCGCTTAGAATTTTTAACTGCTCAATCTCCCTTTGTGTTTGATTAATTAGTTCCTCTCCTCTGATAACCTGAGAAGCTAGATCGTTTCTTCTCTGGCGCAGTTCCTGGAGAGTATCTGCAAGCTCTTCTTCCTTGGCTTTCATTGTATGATAGATTGTGATCAGATCTCTAGGGTCCTGGTAGGCAAGGGAGTTAATTAACTGCTG
>JAGXSK010000036.1 GCA_018333845.1 Clostridia bacterium
AGGCCTTGTTTCTTACTCTAGCTGAATTTTATAAACACCCTGATGAAGGGTTTTATAATGAACTAAAATCTGGTTCATTATTTAAACAAATTGATGGCTATATTAAAGAAGCCGGATTTACATGTTGCAAGTACCAATGGCCAACTTATTTTATGGATTTTCAAAGCTTTAAACAGGAATTTGTGCGATGCTTTGTTGGCCTTAATGAAGCCTCTGCTATTCCAGTGGAATCAATTTATAAGAAATGGACCAATGATGAAAGCGCCCAGACAATTATTGCAGGCCAGAAGGGGTATTTGATGGGGGATGCAGCTGTTCATATTCATTATCTGCTGGAAAAATTCCAGATTACTATACCACCTCAATTTCAGCAAAAGCCTGATCATTTGACCATACTTTTGGAACTATTGTGTTTTTTCATGGATAATATTGGAGCTGAAGAGGTTTATCAATTCCTGTCGGAGCATTTCGACTGGCTCCCAGAATTTTATGATAAGCTTAACAAAATAAAAGCTGATGAGGTTTTCATATTAATTACCAGGGTACTCATGGACACTATAGAATGGACTATGGATGAGTATAGAACTTACATATATTAAGGGGTGAGGAAATGGCAAGAAAATTTTTGTTAGGGTTATTATTGGTGATTCTAGCATTGGGAACTGCAGGATGCGGCAGTGGGCCCATAGTTGTTGTGGAAGCCCCAACAGCTAGCGTTGATACTGAAATTGATAAATCCAAATACATTATTACTCCAGATACATCGAAACCTAATAATGTGCCCATTGAAGAAGATCTAAGCTATGTGGATACTGCCTATATGATGAATCTCATGAAAATAAATGGTCCGACAAGTTCCGAAAGGACATCATATGAACAGTATCCTTCTGATTGGACTTTTGTGCTTGTAGATTCTAGACCAGCTGCAAGGTTTAAAGAATCACATATAAATGGCGCTATTAATATTCCAGATGCTCAATTTGAAGAGTTGGCCTGGATGCTGCCAGAGGGCAAAAATAAAATGCTTATTTTTTATTGTGGAGGTTTAGACTGTCATCTCAGTCCAAGTTCAGCACATAAGGCAAAGGAATTAGGCTATACTAATGTACACGTTTATCAAGAAGGCATAACCTTTTGGAAAGAAGCAGGAAATTACCTGGTAACTACTGCCGAGTATGTGGCCACTCTTATTGGCGCTGAGCGTATTAATGACACAGGTAAAAAGCCCTTTTTAATTCTTGATAATCGTCCTTATAATGTATACTTTGATTCTCACATCCCAACAGCACTCTCAATGGATGATAAGATCTTCATTGAAAAGTACATGGCAGCCATGCCTGTTGATAAAGGTGCTGAGATCATAACATACTGTGGTGGCTTTTTCTGAAGCATGAGTCATAATGTTGCCAGGGTCCTGGCAACCCATGGTTATACAAATGTAAAAGTTTTTGCAGGTGGAGTTCCATCCTGGAAGCAGATTGGAATGCCCTTGTTTGGGTATGAATCATCAGCAGGCTCATTTGATATAAGTGGCGGAAAGCCTGATAGAAAGGTGACCGCTGCAGAATTTGTGAGGTTGGTCCGAGAGGGTACAAATATATATGTATTGGATGTTCGTAATGACCAGGAAAGGTCCAGTGGTTTTATTTGGGGTTCTATCCATATTCCAGACTCTGCAATTCATGCCGATCCAAGTGCAATAGCATATAAGCTTCCAACAGATAAAAATGCTACTATTCTAATACACTGTGCTACAGGTGCAAGGGCAGCAGGAGTTGTAGAGAAAATAGTGGAACTAGGTTATCCAAATACCCTATACCTTGACAGCAGGATAGTTATAAATCAAAATGGTGACTTTAGCTTTTAATTGATTAAGACCCGATACACATCTTAAATTATAGTACTACAGCGAAATTTAGTAATTAACGGAGCCACGGGGACGGTTCGAGCGTCACCGTAGTGCAACGAAGGTCCAAAGGGAAGACGATGGAACCGTTCCAATGGCGTAGGGATGTAACGAAACAAGCAACCTTTCGCGGTAGTAATAGTTATTTTATAGTCAAATCATGTATATTTTTGCACGTTTTGTGGTAATATTTTGATGGAGAATGTATTAAAAAGAAAATATAGGGAAAAGTAGTTCTGAATGGAAGATTTGAGGGGTTATCGCAGCAAAAACCAGGGCAAATCAACAATAATTGTCTATTTTAACTAAATTCAAGACTTGCACATAGCCAACCCCTCTAATATTATAATTATTGAGTGTTAGCACTCGCCATTAATGAGTGCTAATAATAAATATAAAATTAAATACATATATAAAAAAGGAGGTACAAGTATGAGAATTAAGCCATTAGGTGACAGAGTTGTAGTAAAAATTTTACCAAGTGAAGAAACTACTAAAAGCGGTATAGTTATTCCAGATACTGCAAAAGAAAAACCCCAAGAAGGTGAGGTTGTTGCAGTAGGTTCTGGAAGAGTACTTGAAAACGGCCAGAAGTTAGAGCTAGAGGTTAAGGTCGGAGATAGAGTGTTCTACTCAAAGTATGCTGGAAATGAAATCAAATTAAATGGTCAAGACTACTTAATATTAAATGAAAGAGACATACTTGGAATCGTTGAAAATTAGAAAAAACAAGGAGGGAAAATAATGGCAAAACAAATTGTTTTTAAAGAAGATGCAAGATATGCTTTAGAAAGAGGCGTTAACGCTTTAGCTAATGCAGTTAGAGTTACATTAGGACCAAAAGGTAGAAACGTAGTTTTAGAAAAGAAGTTTGGGTCACCTACTATCACCAATGATGGTGTTACAATAGCCAGAGAAATTGAATTAAAGGATCCATTGGAAAACATGGGTGCTCAATTAGTGAAAGAGGTTGCTACCAAAACTAATGATGTAGCTGGAGACGGTACTACTACAGCTACCCTCTTAGCCCAAGCTATTATTAGAGAAGGTTTGAAAAATGTTGCAGCTGGTGCCAACCCAATGATTATTAAAAAGGGTATCCAGAAGGCTACTGAAGTTGCAGTAGAAGAATTGAAAAAACTTTCAAAGCAAATTGAAAGCAAAGAAGCCATTAGTCAGGTTGCTTCAATATCTGCCAATGATCCTGAAATTGGAAACCTTATTGCTGATGCAATGGAAAAGGTTGGCAAGGATGGAGTTATTACCGTTGAAGAATCTCAAGGTATTGGAACTTCCCTGGATGTAGTAGAAGGTATGCAGTTTGATAGAGGATATATTTCACCATATATGGTTACTGATACTGAGAAAATGGAAGCTGTAATAGATGATCCATATATCCTGATTACAGACAAGAAGATTGCAGCGGTAAATGAAATTCTTCCAGTTCTTGAGAAAGTAGTTCAATCAGGAAAACCATTGTTGATAATTGCTGAAGATGTAGAAGGGGAAGCCCTGGCTACCATGGTTGTTAACAAAATCAGGGGCACATTTACTTGCGTGGCTGTAAAAGCTCCAGGCTTTGGTGATAGACGTAAGGCCATGCTGCAGGATATAGCAATTCTAACTGGTGGTCAAGTGATTTCTGAAGAAGTAGGCATCAAGCTAGAAAGTGCTACAATTGATATGCTTGGTACTGCACGTCAAGTTAAAGTTGCTAAAGAAGATACAACAATTGTTGAAGGTAAAGGGTCTTCAGATGCTATTCAAAAGAGAATTGCCCAGATTAAGAAACAGTATGAGGAAAGCACTTCAGAATTTGACAAGGAAAAGCTTCAGGAAAGATTGGCCAAGCTTGCTGGTGGTGTGGCTGTAATTCAAGTTGGAGCGGCAACAGAAACTGAAATGAAAGAGAAGAAGCACAGAATTGAAGATGCTCTGGCAGCTACAAGGGCAGCTGTTGAAGAAGGTATTGTTTCTGGTGGCGGAACAGCATTCATAAATGTACTTCCAGCTCTAGAACAAATCCAAGCTGAAGGGGACGAATTGACAGGTGTAAAGATTGTCAAGAAAGCTCTAGAAGAACCAGTTAAGCAAATTGCTTTCAACTCAGGAGCAGAAGGTTCAGTAGTAGTAGAAAAGGTTAAGGCATCAGAGGTAGGAATAGGCTTTGATGCATTATCAGGCGAATATATTGATATGATCGGAGCAGGTATAGTTGACCCAGCTAAAGTAACCAGATCAGCTTTACAAAATGCTGCCAGCATAGCTGCCATGCTCTTAACTACTGAAACTTTAATTGCTGATATTCCAGAAGAAAAAACTCCAGCTGCAGGAATGCCAGGTGGAATGGGCGGAATGCCAGGAATGATGTAAGCAATCTCAAAATGATATATGTATCAAAACGAGATGATATGCTTATCAGGTGTTTGCAAGTTTCACTCTCAAAACGAGACATTCAAATACTACCATACAGATACGGCGAGATTAGGTTGCTCGCCGTATTTTTTATTATTTCTTGTTATAGCAACTATTTTAAATGTTGCTATATGTTACTTCTACTGTAAAAACATGCATGGATATGAGTAAATATAAATCAATATTTTTGGCATGATTTTTGCTATAATAATTAATGTAAGGCCACACGAAACTGGGGTGAGAGTGCATGACTGATAAAGGAAAGAAGAAGGGCCTGGTACACATTAAAAAGGAATGGTGTAAAGGTTGTGGAATATGTGTTCATCTATGCCCAAAGAAAGTA
>JAGXSK010000037.1 GCA_018333845.1 Clostridia bacterium
CGCTGCCAGCCATTACAAGGTCATGGATTACTCCTGGAAACATTACTCCCCCTGAGACCTTGCAGCGAGGTTCTATGGCCTCCTTAACTGGAACAATCCGTACTTGATCCCCAGGCCTTGCCAATACCAGATCAGCTTCAGTAATATGCTCATCTTCCCTGACAACCTGTAGGGCTTCTTCTTTGTTGATGGTTAAAACCCCATTAGCATAAGATGTTTTAGTGCCGAAAACAACTTCCTTTACAAAAAAATTTCCGTGTTCAAGTTTCATTTTCCTAACACTCCTTTCATGTTGTTCCATTTTTGCCTTTTGTCAGCAATAAAAAATAGGACATTGTCTGAATTTGTTAAAAGTTTATCATAGATTTCTAAACATGTATATATTTTAATCATGTTTACATTCCTTTCATGCCCATATATTTAAATTTTAAATATATATAAGAGAAATCTATTTAATTTATCCATGGCTTAATATTTAGTTTGAGCATTACCAATATGACTTATAAATAATATTGTTTAATATTATTGGTAACATATGGTCTTGCATTTGGTGTAGCATTAACTAGTTAAAACACACTTTCTCAAATGTGGGCTAAGATTACAAAGCTAATAAAAAAGAACCGCAAAATGAATCCACGGTTCCTTTTCCAAAAGAATTTAAATTATTTATTGTCCATACAGCTTCTTATTGCCTTTTCCACATCTTTGTCCAGGAAATTAACTTCTTCAGATAATCTTTCTTTCATCTTGATCCTTGCCCTTGCTGCTGTATCATGCCTTTCTATTCGCCATACGTCATAGGCAGACCTATCAGATAGGCCAGCAGGGAAAAACTCACTTCTATGATGTTTAAAGGTATGCATGGATGTGAGAAACTCACCACCTGGACCAATCTGCTTTATCAAGTCAGCAGCCAAAGTATCTTCATTTACAACAATTCCTTTTTTAATTCTTTTAACCATTCCACAAACCTCTTCATCTATCATAAACTTTTCATAACTCATTGCGTTGTAATATTGTAAAATACCTGCCGCGTGCAATACATAATTTATGCCAGACAAGGCTGTACCGAGCATAACTATTGCCGCCTCATAGCTGGCCTGGTTGTCAGGAATTTTAGAGTCAGTCAGAGAGCCTCCGCCTCTAACTGGTACTCCATAATATTTTGCCAGCTGGGCACTTGCACTGATAATCATCATTGACTCAGGAGCACCTATGGACAGACTTCCATATCTCATTGCTGTAATTGATGATGCAGCACCATAGACAACTGGGGTGCCAGGTTTAATTACCTGGGTTAAGACCATGCCTGCAAGGACTTCAGCATTTTGAACAGCTATTGTACCGGCAAGGGTAGCAGGACTTGTAGAACCTGCCATTGCCAGGGAAGCTGTTATAACCGGCTGCCCGGCCTCAGCATATTCCACAAGGGCTGCCAGCATTCTTTCATCATATTTTAAAGGTGTTAATGAGTTAATCAGAGATATCATAACCGGTCTTTGGGCAACAAATTCTCCGCCAAAGACCATCTTTGCTATTTCTATAGTATCTTTTGCTTCCCTTTTACCAGAAGCACTTCCCATAAAAGGTTTTGGTGAATATTTCAAAAGGTTATAGGTCATTTCCATATGCCTGATATTTACAGGGACATCATTAGGCTCTACCAATACTCCCCCTGTAACGTCAAGATAGGGACTGCTGCCTGCCAGCTGGGCAAACTTTTTATAGTCCTCCAGCACAGCCTTTCTATTTTTACCATCTTCCATAACAAAGGGCGCACCGTATCCGGGTGCTAGACAGATGTTGTCCCCTCCGATTACAACATCTTTTCCATCTCTTCCGTAAATGGTGAATTCCCTTGGAACAGCTGCTAGATACTTCATTATTTGTTCCCCAGTAAAGAAAACCCTTGTTCCCTGCACCTTAAAACCTGCCTTTTTAAAATAATCAAGGGCGGGTTCGTATAAAAAGTCTAAACCAATATTAGCAAGAATATCCACAGACGAATTATGAATTTGCTCCAGCTGCACCTCATTTAACATCTTTTGCATTTTTTAAGACCCCCTGGTATTTTTATTAGATTCGCAGATTATACAACCCCAATTTTTTTGCAATACTATATGACTTCTTAACTTCTTCACCAAAGGCTTTAATCAAAGAATACATCATGACAATTAACCTTTTGTCCCATTTTAACACTCCTTAGAATATTTTGTTAGTTTAAATATATTTAATTTTCTTGCACTTTAAAGCAAAATACACTTTATTTTATCCCGATGGGTAACCACCACTAAGACTCCACCTGAAGACAAGAATCCTGTTTATGGCATTTCTATCTTCCTTTTGAAAATGAAACCTCTAATCATGTATATATTTTAACATAAACATGTTTATTTAGTAAGCTTATATATTTATTATATTTTGATTATTTTATTAATTAGCATAGTTTTATGCAAACGCATTGAAATTTAAATGAAATGTAAATATAAAATCTGGATGTTATTCCAGTATTGTTGTATTATTAGCTTATAAATGGTAAATTTATAACTAGTCTATGTCTATCTATCAAGAGGGGATTATGAGAGAAATTCAAAAACAAAGAATGATGCGCTACTTTATTGATGGAGCATCACAAATCATTGAAGAAGAAGGCATTGGTGGGGTAACAGTTAGAAAGGTGGCAGACCTGGCTGGCTATAATAGTGCTACCCTTTATAACTATTTTCAAAATTTAGATCACCTTGTTTTTTTTGCATCCATGCGGTTTCTAAAAGAATATGCCCAGGGCCTTCCTAATTATGTCAAGGGGTCAGCCAATGCCCTTGAGAGATATTATCGCATCTGGGAAGCATTCTGTTTTCATTCTTTTAACAAGCCTGAAATCTATAATGCTATCTTTTTTACAAAGCTGGATATTCCCCTGGAAGAATCTATCAAGGTTTTCTATGAGCTATATCCCCAAGACTTGGGAGAACAACCTGAAGAGCTATTACCCATGCTTTTAAAGCAGAATATCTATGATAGAGCCAGAACCATTGTAGAGGCCTGCGTTAAGGAAGGGTTTATAAATGAAGAGCATATAGCAGAGGTTAATGAGGCAGTATTACTTATATATCAAGGAATGCTAACCAGGATCATTAACAAGCAGGTTGATTATTCTGTTGAAGAGGCGGTGGAAAAGACCATGGGCTATATAAGAAAAATAATCTATGCTTATCAGTTAACAGACTAATCAAATGACAATACCTATCAATACCTATCTATCATAAATATCCTTGACAAATAATAAAAAAGCGTATAATATATCATAAAACTATATAAATTCTTATCAAGAGCGGTGGAGGGACTGGCCCTATGAAGCCCGGCAACCCCTATAAAGGAAGGTGCCAAATCCTTCAGTATTTATATACTGAAAGATAAGATGCGGATGCTTATCAAAGAGCCTTTCTTATCGAGAAGGCTCTTTTTTAATAATAAATTAACAATAAGGCGGGTGTATGGATATGAAAAGGTTTTTAGCTGACAGAACCTCTGTTTTAGGAACAGAGGCAGCATTCGAGGTTCTTTCAAAAGCAAAGGAACTTGAAAGGAGCGGAATAAAGGTTATTCATATGGAAATAGGTGAGCCTGATTTTTCTTCTCCCTTTAGAGTTATAAATAGCGCTATTACTGCGATGAATCAAGGCAATACAAAATACTGTGCAGCAGACGGTCTTATTAATGCTAAAGAAGTAATTGCTAACCATGCAAGCAGACTTAGAGAGATAGAATTTACTCATGATGAGGTTGTAATTACTCCTGGAGCAAAGCCTATCTTATTTTATTCAATGCTTGCATGTATTAACCCGGGAGATGAGGTGATTTATCCTAATCCTGGCTTTCCAATATATGAATCATTAGTTCATTTTTGCGGGGGCAAACCAGTTCCTGTTCCAGTAGAGGAAATAGATGATAACTTTTCCATAGATATCAATAAACTTGAACAGCTTATATCAAATAAAACCAAGATGTTAATACTTAACTCCCCTCATAATCCGACTGGTGGAATATTAAAGAAATATGACCTGGAGGAAATTGCTCACCTTTGCATAAAAAACGACCTTTTAGTTATTTCAGACGAAGTTTACAACAAGATATACTATGATGAAAAACCCATTTCAATAGCATCCTTACCTTTCATGAAGGAAAGAACTATTATTGTTGATGGTTTTTCAAAAACCTTTTCTATGACTGGTTGGAGACTAGGTTTTGGT
>JAGXSK010000038.1 GCA_018333845.1 Clostridia bacterium
GGAGCGGAGTCTTATTACAGCGCCAGAGGTTTTCGGGGCTTGATAACGATCTAATATCTGCAAAAATATTCATTGAAACTAGTTAGAGTGGAGTGCGTAAATAAAAAACACTGAGGATCAAGGCAAGAATGGCAGCTTTTATGACGGGCGAGGAATTATTGTCTTGTGATATGTGAATAATTATACCGTAATAAATACAAAATAATAAAGATGAAATTATGTGCAAAATAGGGCAATAAAGGTTGAGAAATATTCGAGAACCGTTGTCTCGAGAATATTATTTGTCTTGCAAGGTGAGGTGGAAAGAATAAAAGATAGATTTGCTGCAGGTCTTATAAGCGGTCTTATTGCAGGAGTGGCGATGAACTTTATTGATTGGGCTGGGTATATTTTAGGATTATACGATGAAAGGTTATTAGATTGGGCAGCAGTGGTAACTTTAGGAAGGTTGCCAGATAACAGCGCAGAGGTTATTTTAGCACAAACCGAACAAATATTCTTTACGGGATTTTTGGGTGTTTTGTTTGCCTATATACTCCCTATATTAGGGAGCAGAAACTATTTGCTCAAGGGATGGATATACGGGATAATGGCGAACCAAAGCTTATATGCCCTTGCCATTGTCTTTAAGCTGCCAAACCTTACAGTCCACACCTTTTACGCAACAGTTTCACATTTGATTTCTGCTTCCATTTATGGCTTAGTATTAGCATATCTTTTGAAAAAACTATATCAAAATTACAGCACTATGTAGTACAATATAAATGCCGACACAAATATAATACTAGTAGAGAAAGTACATTTTCAGGGTAAAATTGATTTTAGCTGCATCTGTTTTTAGCAGATGCTTTTTTATGTCCGCAACTGGGAGGGGAAGCTCGAAAATCCATTTTTACCAAATAATAGGCTTTTAATTTCCCTTTTAAATGTATTTACCGTAGAAAGACAGGACCATATATGGTATAATAATCTGGTTGAAATGTTGTACAGATGACCAGGAAAGGTATGAGTATATAGTGAATATTTGGGAGTATATACTGGTTTTTATCATGGCTGCTACTCCCTGGATAGAAGTATTAGTGGTAATTCCTGTTGCAATAGCCAGTGGGTTGTCACCTTTTTGGGTTGTGATGGCTGCCTTTGTGGGGAATGTTATACCTGTTTGGATAATTATTGCTATTTATGAAAAATGGGAGATTTGGCAGTCTCAGCGTAAGTCTCGAAAAAGTGAGGGTGAAAAGGGTTCTTATGACAGCCAGGTAGAGGAACAGCCTAAAAAGATCTCAAAAAGAGGGAATCGTGCCCGAAAAATCTGGAACCGCTACGGTCTTCCTGGACTGGCCTTACTAGCCCCTGCCATAACAGGTATTCATTTAGCAGCTGTTATGGCATTAGCATTTAAAAGCCCAAAGCGATCAACAGCTATTTGGATGACAATTAGTCTGGCTGTCTGGTCTATAGGAATGGGTATAATATCTTTTTATGGACTTTCCTTGTTTAAGGGTCAGGCTTGACAAATTGACAAAAAAATTCCAACTATAGTTTCAATAAGTAATAAGCATACAATAACGATTCCTTGGCATATCAATGAATACATGTGCCTAAATTTATAATAATCTAATAATGATTCACTGCAAAAAGTAATATTTAGTTAATATTTATGAAAAACATGAATGTTTATAGTGTATAAAACCGCTTTATAGTGTATATTTATATGACATTCATATAAAATACGGGGTTTTTGTTCTAGAATCAATAATATGCTGGAGAAGGAGATGCTGAAACGTGATAAAGAATGTAATAGAGAATGTAATAGTAAGAAGGCCCTGCAAAAATTTTGCTGAAGGTATTACTGCATCAGGCCTGGGAAAGCCAGATTACGAATTAGCCTTAAGGCAGCATGATGGGTATATTGAGATATTTAGAAAATGTGGCTGTAATGTTATGGTTCTCAATGCAGATGAAAGGTATCCAGATTCAACATTTGTTGAGGATGTGGCAATTGTGACAGAAAAATGTGCAATACTTACAAAACCAGGCGCAGACTCTAGAAGAGGAGAAGAACTTGAAATAGCTGATGCCTTAAAGAACTTTTATGACAAAATAGAATACTTGACAGATGATGCCTGTCTTGATGGCGGCGATATTTTGCGAGTTGAAAACCATTTTTATATTGGATTATCTGCAAGAACGGACTCAGAGGGGGCAGGCCAGCTAACCAGAGTATTAAATAAATATGGTTATACCGCTTCTACAGTGCCTGTAAAACAATTTCTTCATTTGAAAACTGGTGTAGTTTATATAGGAAATAATACACTTGTTGCTGCAGGTGAATTCCTTGATAATACAATATTCAAGGATTTCAATATTATAAGGGTGGACGAAGATGAGGCTTATGCAGTAAACTGTATAACAGTAAATGGTTTTCTTATGATACCTAAAGGCTTTAAAAAGACCAAAAAGGCTCTATTAGATTCAGGGTATGAGATTATTGAAGTTGAAATGTCAGAGTTTGAAAAAATGGATGGAGGGCTTACATGCCTTTCATTAAGAATACCGGGCATATAATCATATAATATAGAAACTTCTATCAGTAGGGTAGGGGTTTGAACAGATCCAGGAGCTTAGCGACGTTAAGTTATCAGATAAAAATGGCAAATAAGTACATATATATAGGCTCTTTGAAATGAATAAATACTGCAAGAAGAAAGAGTCAGGACTATAATAAAAACCAGCTGTATGATGAACAGGTGGTTTAAACTAACAATCTAATGATTTAGCGACATAACAATAACAAACTCATGGCAGGTAGGAAAGAAATAAACTAGTACGTTACAGCGTTTGACATTAACTCCATACAATCCTGCTAGTATATTCAAAAAGCAGGGTTCTTTATATTTCTAGCTGTTGGAATGCGGGTGGACAGGTAAATACCTGCAACAGCCATTATGCCGCCAGCTATTTGGTACCATTTTAAAGTTTCCCCAATGAAAGTAATAGCGAAAATAGTGGTGAATAAGGGAATCAGGCTCAGAAAAATACCAGCTTTTCCCGGACCAATTAAACTAACAGCTTTATTCCAGGATAAAAAGGCAACTACTGAGGCAAAAATCCCCACATAGACAACAGCTGCTATGGAAGACATGGACCATATAATCTCTTGACCGGCAATAAACAGCTCCCAGAGAGAAAAGGGCAGTAAAGTAAACATACCAATAACCATGGGAATCGCCAGGGAACTGTAAAGTGGAATTCGACCACTATTATACTTGATGATAATTGAGTACACACCCCATAAAAGGACTGCAATAAAAACTATTAAATCC
>JAGXSK010000039.1 GCA_018333845.1 Clostridia bacterium
TGCACCTGTAGTGGTAGGAGCAGCACTAGCCTATAAAGACCTGGCCTTTTCTTTGGTGATAACAATTGCTTGTTTGGTTTTAGCTACCCTTTTACAAATAGGCTCAAATTATGCTAATGATTTGTTTGATTATAAAAAGGGTACAGACAGGGCTGACAGGGTAGGTCCAAAAAGGGCCGTGGCGTCTGGTTTAATCACACCCACACAAATGCTCATTGGAACAATAGCTGTATTATTAGCTGCCCTTCTTGTGGGGCTATATCTTACCTATATTGGGGGCATAATATTTTTTGTAATAGGTATTTTCTGTATTGCAGCGGCGGTTATGTATACGGCAGGCCCCTTTGCCCTGGCCTATAATGGACTGGGTGATGTGGCAGTGTTCATTTTTTTTGGTCTGGTGGCAGTTGTAGGAACCTATTATCTCCAAGCAAAGGAGATTACCTTTTTTGTTGTGATAGCAGCAATTGGAGTAGGTGCCCTGGCTGCCAATATACTAGTTGTCAATAACACCCGTGACCGCCATACTGATGCAAGGACAGGCAAAAAAACCTTGGCAGTACGCTTTGGTCATGGCTTCTGCATATATCAGTACATATTCCTTTTAGTGGTGGGTTATCTATGTGCATTAATGCTGATGCTTGAAAATATCTGGGCCTTTCTGCCCCTGTTTACTATTCCCATGGCAATAAAAAGGGTCAAGGAACTTCAAGAACATGAAGGTACACAATTAAACCCTACCCTTGGAAAAACTGCAAACTTGCTGTTCTTTTATAGCGCCTTGTTAGGCATTGGATTGATTTTGTAGAAACAAATAACTCTTGGCTTATTTAAATAATAGCAAAAATATATTAAAATAGTTTGGAGTACATATATTTTCCTATTTTAGAAGGAGGCTTATAATGAAACAAAGGGTAATAATAATGGGAGCAGCTGGAAGAGACTTTCATAACTTTAACACTTACTTTAGAAATAACGATAACTATGAGGTAGCAGCCTTTACAGCCACACAAATTCCAAATATCCATGGCCGAAGGTATCCAGCTTCCCTGGCAGGAGAACTATATCCCCAAGGCATACCAATCTATGATGAGAAGGAACTAGTTTCACTGATTAAGGAATATGAAGTTAACCAGGTAGTATTTGCTTATAGTGATGTGTCCCATAATACTGTTATGGCAAAGGCGTCTGCCGTTTTAGCAGCAGGAGCTGATTTTCGCTTAATGGGACCTGATACAACCATGCTTAAAAGCAGTGTTCCAATTGTAGCAGTTTGTGCTGTCAGAACAGGAGTGGGCAAAAGTCAGACTACACGCAGGGTTGCAAGGGTGTTAAAGGAGTTAGGCAAAAAAGTAGTAGTCGTACGTCACCCCATGCCTTATGGAGACCTTGAAAAGCAGGCCTGCCAGCGTTTCGCTTCATATGAGGATCTTGACAAGCATGATTGTACCATTGAAGAAAGAGAAGAATATGAACCCCATTTAGCACAAGGCTTCGTTGTATATGCAGGGGTTGACTACCAGCAGATACTTGATCAAGCTCAACAAGAGGCAGATGTAGTTCTCTGGGATGGAGGAAATAACGATTTGCCATTTTTCAAACCAGATGTTCACATAACCCTTGTGGATCCTCATAGACCAGGAGACGAGTTGAATTTCCATCCAGGTGAAGCAAACCTAAGAATGGCAGACATTGTTATAATTAATAAAATTGAAACAAGCTCCCTTGAAAATGTTGAAAAGGTTCGCAGCAACATTCGCAGCACCAATCCAAAGGCAGTAATTGTTGATGCTGCATCACCCATTTTTGTAGAAAACTATGGAATTCTTAGTGGCAAGAAGGTTCTTGTAGTTGAAGATGGCCCAACCTTGACCCACGGAGACATGACCTATGGTGCAGGTGCCATTGCAGCGCGCAAATATGGTGCAGCTGAACTGGTTGACCCAAGACCCTATGCCCAGGGCAGCATACGAGAAACCTTTAATGCGTATAGACATTTATCAAATATACTTCCTGCCATGGGTTATGGCAAGGAGCAAAAAGAGGAACTTGAAGAAACAATAGCAAAGGCTGAGGCTGATGTGGTAGTAATAGGAACACCAATAGACCTCAGACGGCTAATAAATATTGAAAAACCGGCAGTAAGGGTTCGTTACGAGCTTCAGGAAATTGGAGAGCCAAATCTAGATGGTCTCTTACGCCAGAAATTAAATCTATAACCATCATAGAGAAAAATGTTAAGGGCCCTGCTCAAAATGCAGGGCTCTAGGCTAGTAGTGCCAACTGGGTGTTTTGGAATGGGCAGCTATGCAAAAAATGTCCCGGGAATGCCCCCGGGAATTTTGGAAATGGTTGACATAAAAAGCCAACAAGAAGTAAATAGAAATAGATAGCAGAAAGAAGGGGTTTGGCTGTGGGTGAAACTGGCGAGAAGATGCAAAACTTTGCCAAACTGCTTATAGAAACAAGTGAACAAATATCCAATGAGCTCGGCTAAAAAAATAATGCCGGGTTAATTTTTGTTTTGACTAATGAAACCTGATACCATATAATGAAACTAATTACTTTAGTACTTATACTTCAAGGGGGAATATTAATGCTTCCTAAAATTAACACAATGCAAAAAGTTATTTCAGCTGGGGTAGTTGCAGTTATCAGGGCAGATAGTCCGGAAAAAGCTGCCAAGACATCTGAAGCCTGTCTTGAAGGTGGAGTTTCAGCTATAGAGGTTACCTTTACTACTCCACGAGCAGACAAGGCCATTGAGACATTGAAACAGGACTTTTCAGGCAGTTCTTTAATACTAGGGGCAGGTACAGTCCTGGATAGTCATACGGCAAGGATTGCCATTCTAGCAGGTGCAGAGTTTATAGTTAGTCCTGCCTTTGATCTTGAAACTGCTAAGTTATGCAATAGATATCAAATACCATATTTCCCAGGATGCATGACAATAAATGAAATTATCACTGCCATGGAAGCCGGGCCAGACATTGTAAAGCTATTTCCAGGCAACAATTTGGGACCAGAATTTGTCAAGGCGGTTAAGGGACCCCTGCCCCAGGCCAATATCATGCCTACAGGTGGTGTAAGCCTTAATAATGTTCATGTATGGATTGAAAATGGTTGTGTTGCAGTTGGTGTGGGAAGTGAGCTGACATCTGGAGCAAAAACTGGAGACTATTTAAAAGTAACTGAAACTGCTAAACAATTTGTAGAAAAAATCAGGGAAGCCAGAAGCTTATAATCTTATCTTTAAGTCGTATATTTATCTTAATTTATCTCTTAATAATTTTTTAAATTTACTAAACAGGGGGTCTGTACAATATGAAAAAAGTAGTGACATTTGGAGAAATTATGCTGCGTCTATCCACTCCTGGATACCAAAGATTTGTTCAATGTGATAGCTTTGACGTGTGTTATGCCGGAGGTGAGGCAAATGTTAGCATTTCTTTAGCCAATTTTGGTTTGGATGCCAGCTTTGTAACCAAGGTGCCTAAAAATGAAATTGGCCAGAGTGCAGTTAATGCTCTAAGAAGATATGGAGTAGATACTACATATATAGCTAGAGGCGGCAGCAGGTTGGGAATTTATTTCTTAGAAACAGGGGCATCCCAGAGACCCTCCAAGGTTATCTATGATAGAGCCGGGTCAGCAATTGCGGAAGCAAC
>JAGXSK010000040.1 GCA_018333845.1 Clostridia bacterium
TTTTCATAATTTAAGGAGGTTTTATTAATGAACACAATTAAATTCGGTACGGATGGCTGGAGAGCTATTATGGCAAGGGAATTTACTTTTGACAACCTCAGGCTTGTAGTGCAGGCAGTGGCGAATTACCTAAGCGAAACAGGCAGGAAAGGCAAAATGGTTATTGGCTATGATCAAAGGTTTTTATCTGACAAGTTTGCATTAGAAGCAGCCGAGGTATTAGCGGGTAATGACATACCGGTTTTACTAATAGACAAACCCGCGCCTACCCCAACTACTGCATATGCAATAAAAAAGCATGGCGCAATCGGGGCATTAATGATTACTGCCAGCCATAATCCGCCAGAATATAACGGCATTAAATTTATCCCTGAATACGCAGGTCCCGCTACTCCTGAAATAACTGATGCTATAGAAAGGCACCTTAATACTTTAACCCTTGATATGGTTAGGATTAAACCCATAAAAACAGCAGATTCTGAAGGACTGATTGAATACATTAGTCCTCTGGACGACTATTTAAATCATCTGTACAGCTTAATAAATTGGGAATATATTAATAAAACTCCTATAAAGGTAGTAGTTGATTCCATGTTCGGTGCTGGGACGGGTTATTTAGATAATTTTTTATGTGATAGTCATTGCTACGTAAATCCCATACATGGCTGCAGAGATCCCCTTTTTGGCGGAGGCATGCCTGAACCCATGGGGTCTAGTCTAAATGAGCTCGTTCATAAAGTTAAGGAGACAGGATCCATTCTAGGGTTGGCGCTGGATGGAGACGCAGATAGATTTGGGGCTATTGATAGAGATGGAACTTACTTTAGTCCAAACCAGATCTTAGCCCTTTTATTGCACCATTTAATTGAAAACAGGGGCTGGTTGGGTCCAGTTGCTAGAACCATAGCCACAACCCACCTGTTGGATAGGATATGCCAGTGTTATGGCCAGGACATATATGAAACACCTGTAGGTTTTAAATATATTGGCAAGCTCCTTTTAGAAAAAGACTGCATCCTGGGTGGTGAGGAAAGTGGTGGTTTAAGTATTAGGGGACATATACCAGAAAAAGATGGAATTCTAGCCTGTCTGTTAATAATAGAAATGGTAGCACAGTCTGGCAAATCCCTTGGTGAGCTCATGGAGGATCTCTATAAAAAGTATGGCAAATTAGTAAGTGAACGTCTGGATATTGTAATTCCAGCTGAAAACATGTCTGGCATGTTAGCTGCAGTTAAGGACTATTCACCTGTTAAGATTAATGGTCAGCCTGTTGTTGAAAAACTAACAATTGATGGGATCAAGCTAAAAATGGCTGATGGATCCTGGGTGCTTATTCGACCTTCTGGCACAGAACCCTTATTTAGAATTTATGCAGAGGCAGAAAGTGAAGATGAATTAAGAAAAATACAGCAATATGTGCGGGAAGATCTTGATTTATAAATAAGAAGAGAAGCCTTGTGTATATCCCCATGCATAAGGCTTCTCTTGCATACTGCTATATACTTAATTCATATATGCATTTAACTCTTCTTCGGTTATTTCTCTATAACAACGGGCACAGATTTCTCCATTTTGCGTGGATACAGGCGCCAGTTCTAGCTCATCCTGCAGCATTAAAGAAGCCTTACAGCGAATACATTCATCAACTGGCATTTAACAACCCATCCTTTCAAAATAAAATCTTAATAACAATAATTCCATATTTTTTAAATAATATACAAGAAACTTCACCGGTAAACCCATGTAACCTTTCCCTCCTAGGCTGCATATGATAACAGCCTAGGAGGTGACAGCATTGGAAATATATATTTTCCTGGTAATTGCCATAGGCGCACTTTCTCTGATGTCAGCATTATATATAAAAAATGCCGCCTTGAAGGATTATGAATCCATCCTTATAGTAAGGACTTGCAATTGTGCAGCAATTTGCGAGGGAGTATTAAGAGATGCTGTGAGTGTTATGAAAAGGCTGGGTGAAAGTCAATTAATTGTCCTGGATAAGGGATCCATTGATGGTACCTATGAAATCTTAAAAAGATTATCTGTTAAGTATGCTTTCCCTGTTGTGCAGATAAACAACGACCAGGAGTTCAGGGAAATTGTAGAGTTATACAGTCCTGCAAAGGGTTATGAGCTCCTGGCTATGGATAAAAATACAAAGTATTTTACTGCCAGGATCCAGATCAGCAGAATTAATAGAATGTGACACGTATTTACATATAATACTAGATTTCACTGAAGGAAAGGTGGCAATAAATAAAGAAATATAATAAAGAAATATATGGCAGGGGGGATTGCCATGGGAATGCGTTACATGCTCTATATAGCCTGGAATAAAGATAAATATATACTTAACCTGTCACATGACCCTGTGTTGGACCTGAGCTTTCACATGGAAGTTTGGGGATGCCAGCAATTATGGATTCTTACACCTCCCCTGCTTCTTGGACAAGCCTATTATATTTTAAATTCTGTAGCTTCCCAGGAAGAAAAAAAAGGGACTGTATTTAATCATAGAGATTCATCCTTTAAAAGCATTGCCAGGTACCTTGCAGGAAAGATTCCCTTTGCCGTGTCCCACGGAAACCAGTTAAAGGGAAAATATGAGCTGGTGCAGAGCTGCCTTGCCAAATTAGATCTAGGTGAGCTTGATGAACCACAGCTATTAATTTGTTCTGATATCCATGTGAACAGGGCTAAAATATCAGAAAAACGGCAGGAAGCCCAGGCAATACTCCCATGCCTTGAAGGAAGGTATGTTCTAGCTGATGAGGCTGAGGCTTTACTTAATTACAGTAAGATTAATATAGAAAATCCCCTGGAAGATCTGCTCCAGATCTTGTCTCTACAGCATAAGGCAGAGATTTTTCCAGGTGTAGGCCAATGGAAAAAGGGTCAGTTAAAGTGTTTTAGGTGCGGCAGCAGTGAGAATCTCAAACAATCTTACTGTTTAGAGTGCGGAGCAAATAATTGCTGTTATTGTGAAGACTGTATTTCCATGGGCGAATCAAGAGAATGTATGCAGTTATATGGTTTTCCCAACTACAGCAAACCAATTCCCAGGCAGGTTGAAATACATTTTGATTTTGAACTTACTCCAGCCCAGAAAGATGCAGCAGTTAATGTATGGAAATTTACCAAGAACAGTAAGTTGGACAAGTGTCTGGTCTGGGCGGCTTGCGGGGCAGGAAAAACAGAAGTTTCTTTTCCGTCTATTGCAGATGTATTAAAAGGGGGCTGCAGGGTCTTATTTGCGGTGCCCAGGAAGGATACCATAATAGATATTGAAAAAAGAATTAGAAAGTGCTTTAGTGGAATTGAAATAGCAGCATTGTACGGAGGAAGCAGTGAAAGATTTAAAAGTGCAGATTTAATACTGGCTACAACCCACCAGGTTTTAAGATTCTATCAAGCATTTCATCTGGTTGTTTTAGATGAGGTAGATGCCTTTCCATATCATGGGAGTACCATGCTCTATAATGCTTTAAACCGTGCCCTGCATTCCAGGGGGAAAATCATCTATATGACTGCTACACCACCGCCATATCTTCTAAAAATGGACAGGAGTGCCATTGATATTGTCACCATACCTGCCAGACACCATGGCTATCCCCTGCCTGTGCCTGAAATCATAATAGATAAATCCCTTCAGGTAAAAGATAATGAGCTGCGTATTCCAGAAAAGGTAATGGGCTTTCTCCATGAAAGCATAGAAGGGGATTTTTTCCAGGTGCTTATCTTTGTTCCTACAATCTTTTTGTCTGAAAGGGTTGGTGAAATACTTAAAAAAGCCTTTGAGCTTCCTCCCTTTAATAACTTTGGGGGGAGCTGGGTTAATTATACCCATTCCCAAGACCCTGAAAGGGATAAAAAACGAGAGGCTTTCCTAAATGGCGATTTTCCTGTTTTAGTTACAACAACCCTCATGGAAAGAGGAATTAATGTACCAAGGGTAAATGTAATTGTGTTATTTGCAGAAAATCAATATATTTTTGACACTGCAAGCCTGGTACAAATGGCAGGCAGGGCAGGCCGAATGACAGAAAACCCAACTGGCAAGGTGTGGTTTGTTGGTGCCCACACCACTCCCTTTATGAAGCAAGCCGTGACCTGGATCAAAAGTATTAACAAGCAAGCAGCAGATATGGGGTACTTAAAAAGGCTGCCTGATACAGGGAGGTTGGGGATAAAAAATGTTAAATAAGTTGACAGGGGGTCTAAAACAGATCATCTATCCAGATGGGGATAAATGCTGTTTTTGTAATAATTTCCTGGGCCTTTATGAAAATATTTTTTGCAACAAATGCTTATATGGGATAAGCTCATGGAATAATAATTATATTACCTGTAAAATATGCGGCAAGTTCATTAAGGACCAAATAATATGTGCTGATTGCAGTAAATCAAAGCCCCCTTTTATGCTGGCGAAAGCTGTTGGTGCTTATGAAGGGCTAATAAAAGCAATACTACAAAGGTTTAAATATCAGGGGGTACAAAGCCTGGCTGGGCCAATGGGAAGACTCATGGCCCTGGAGGCTTTAAAACATAAGGAGTTCATAAAAAGCAGTCTCATAACCTTTGTGCCTTTAAGCACCGGGCGATTAAAAGAAAGGGGATATAATCAATCACAACTGCTAGCCCATGAATTAAGTAAATATTTGCAGATACCTGTTAAGGACCTTTTGGAAAAGACTATTGATACTGAACCAATGGCCAAGTTGACAAAGGAGGAGCGGTTTAAAAACCTTGACCATGCCTTTAAAGTAAAAGAACAGGTAAGCTTTCAGGGAGCAATTCTTGTAGATGACGTTTACACTACCGGCAGCACAGTATCATTATGTTGTCGTGAATTACTGAAAGGAGGCATAAAAGAGGTTTGTGTGCTAACATTTGCGACAGGTTGTGATATTATGTAATAAATATGCATACTTTTAGACATATCCAGGCAGTGCTTTTATTTTTTCCCCAGCTAGAACCACTGGAAAACAGGTTATTAACAACTTTATCCACATTATCCACAGGTTAAATAGTCATATTCGTCTCCTAACAGTATAGTTCGACATGAATTACTAATGATTGCAAGGACTTGAGGAAATTGTAGAAACATGTTTATGAATATTAATGCATAATTATACACAAAGCCCCACCTGAACCAAGTCTTCTTTATCGACAATTACTGCCAGATAAAGGCATATTATTGAAGAAACTATGGAAAAATATTTTAAAAGGAGGAGTTTTTTACCTGAGAATTGAATATATGAATAACAAAATGAAAGGAGCGGATGTTATGAATATTAATGTCAGGGGCAAAAATTTTCAGATTACTCCAGCTTTAAAGGATCATGTTGAGAGAAGAATTGGAAAGTTGGGGCGATTTTTTGACACCGATCAAGAGGCCCAAGTAACACTTACAGTAGAAAAGGATAGACATAAGGTTGAGGTTACCATGCCGCTCAATGGATATCTCCTAAGGGGTGAAGAAGAAACTGGAGATATGTATGCATCAATTGATTTGGTTATTGATAAGCTAGAAAAACAAGTAGAAAAATACAAAACCCGTGTTTCTCGAAAGATAAGAGATGCCAGCATTAGAGAAATGCCGCCATTAAGTGAAATAGCTGAAGAAGAAGAACCACAGCTTGTTAGAACTAAAAGATTTGCATTGAAGCCCATGCCAGTTGAAGAGGCAATCATGCAGATGAACTTGATTGGACACAGTTTTTTCGTATTTTCTAATGCTGATACAGAGGAAGTAAATGTGGTTTATAAAAGAAAAGACGGAAATTATGGTCTGATAGAGCCTGAATTTTAAAACTCTTGGAGAGGGGAAACCCTCTCTTTCTGATTAATGGCAGGTTGTCTGGAACATGAGTTGAAATAAATGGAATTCAGTGATAAACTATTAGAAATATAGTAAAACCTTTGAGGAGTGCATATATATGTTGGGTTTCATTAAAAATCTCTTGGATGATAATGGTAGACAAATAAAGAAAATGCAGAAAACTGTAGACATGATTAATAATTTGGAAGCTGATATGAAAAGGCTTGGTGATTCTGAACTTAGGAGCAGGACGGATGAATTCAAATCCAGAATAGATAATGGCGAAAGTCTGGATACTATACTCCATGAAGCCTTTGCTGTAGTCAGAGAAGCTTCCTGGCGTGTTCTTAAAATGAGACATTTTGATGTTCAGCTAATGGGCGGCATTGTGCTGCATCAAGGGAAAATCGCCGAAATGAAAACTGGTGAAGGTAAAACACTAGCAGCTACCCTGCCGGCATACCTTAATGCCCTTAGAGGTAAAGGTGTGCATGTTGTAACAGTTAACGATTACCTGGCCAGACGTGATAGTGAGTGGATGGGTGAAATATATAAGTTTCTTGGAATAAGTGTTGGGTTAATAGTACATGGACTGGATTCCCAGCAGCGAAGAACAGCTTACAGTTCTGATATAACCTATGGAACTAATAATGAATTTGGCTTTGACTATCTTAGAGATAACATGGCCATTAGTATAGACCACCTTGTCCAGAGAGAACTTAACTATGCAATTGTTGACGAGGTTGATAGTATTCTCATTGATGAGGCCAGAACTCCCCTTATTATTTCAGGGCAGGCAGACAAGCCAACACAGCTTTACTATACAATTGCCAGGCTTATTCCTAAACTTCAAAAAGATCAGGACTACACAGTAGATGAGAAAGCCAGGGTTGTTACCCTTACTGAAGATGGTATTCAACGGGTAGAGCAAATGCTGGGGCTAGAAAACCTTGCTGATAATATGGAGGTTAGTCATCATCTAAGTCAGGGCCTAAAAGCCCATGCCCTTATGAAAAAAGACAGGGACTATGTTGTCAAGGAAGGCCAGGTTGTTATTGTAGATGAATTTACAGGCCGACTCATGTTTGGAAGAAGGTACAGCGAGGGGCTGCACCAGGCAATTGAGGCAAAGGAAGGGGTAAAAATAGAAAACGAATCCCAGACCCTGGCATCTATTACCTTTCAGAACTATTTCAGGATGTACAAAAAACTTGCAGGCATGACAGGTACTGCAGCAACTGAAGAACCAGAGTTTGTAAAGATATACAAATTGAGTGTAGTTGAGATTCCAACTAATAAGCCCATGATCCGCCAGGACTATTCTGACAAAATATACAGGACTGAAATGGGTAAATTTCAAGCTGTTGTTGAGGAAATTGTGGAAAGAAATGCCAAGGGGCAGCCTGTCCTTGTGGGCACCATATCCATTGAAAAGTCAGAGATGATCTCCCAGATGCTTTCTAGAAGGGGTGTCACCCATGAGGTATTAAATGCCAAGCATCATGAAAGAGAAGCTGAGATTATAGCCAAGGCAGGACAGAAAAATGCCGTTACCATAGCTACCAACATGGCCGGCAGGGGTACTGACATTGTACTGGGTGATGGCATAAAAGACCTTGGTGGACTTCACATTATAGGTACAGAACGTCATGAGAGCCGTAGAATTGACAACCAGCTAAGGGGTAGGGCCGGTCGTCAGGGAGACCCTGGCTCAAGCAGGTTTTATGTATCCATGCAAGATGATCTCATGAGACTTTTTGGTTCTGACAGTCTGGGGGGCATCATGGATAAACTGGGCATGGATGACAGCACACCTATTGACCATCCACTAATATCCAAATCCATAGAAAATGCCCAGAAAAAGGTTGAGGCTAGAAACTTTGATATCCGCAAGCACGTACTGGAATATGATGATGTTTTAAATCACCAGAGGGAAGTCATATACTCTGAAAGATTAAAGGCCCTTAAGGGAGAAAAGGTTCATGAGACGATTCTTGGCATGATTGAAAGTGTAGTGGACAAAACAATAGACATGTATGCTGGCAGCAGTCCCTATCCTGAGGAATGGGATTTAAAGAGCCTGATTGACTATTCTGAGCAGCTATTCCTTATCAATAACAAGCTGACTCCTGAAGACCTTGCCAGGCTGGAAAAAGATGAATTAAGAGAGATGTTCCAGGAGCTGGCCCTTGAAAACTATAAAAAGAGAGACGAAGAAATTGGCCAGGAAGTATTGAGGGATATAGAAAAATATGTTCTTTTAAAGGTGGTTGACCAGAAATGGATGGATCACCTGGATTCAATGGATCAGCTGAGGCAGGGGATAGGCTTGAGGGCCTATGGCCAGCAGGATCCCCTTGTGGCCTATAGAAAAGAAGGGCATTTCATGTTCACACAAATGATTGATAGCATTGAAGATGATGTTGTGCGCTACATTTATAGAATAAACGTGGTCAGGCAGGCTGAGCAGCCCAGGCAGGTATCAGAGAATAAATACGCTGAAGATACAATTCAAAAGCCTGTGCGGGTTGAAAAAAAGATCAGCAGAAATGATCCATGTCCATGCGGCAGCGGCAAGAAGTACAAGAAGTGCTGTGGGCAGTAAAGTCGGAAGTCAGAAGTCGGAAGTCAGAAGGCAGGAGTCGGAAGTCAGAAGTCGGAAAATATAAAGTTGGAAAGTTGGAAAACGCCAAAACAGGGGGTTAAAATTTATGCTGGCAGAGATAAGATGGAGAATGAATAAGGTGGTAAAGGATTTTGATGAATTGAGGGCTTCTCTTTGACCTGGAAAGTAAAAGAATATCTGTCCAAAAGCTTGAAGCAATGATTAACCAGCCGGGCTTTTGGGATGATCAGCAAAAAGCCCAGGAAATCATGAAGCAGTTAAATGGACTTAAAGCTAAGATACACCAGATTCAGGAGATGGAGACATACCTTGAAGAAGTGGAGATAATGTGCCAGCTTAGTGAAGAGGAGAATGACACCGATCTCTTAAAAGAAATAGAAGCTAAGCTTGTTAGCATTGAAGATGAGGTAGAAAAGCTGCAAATAGAGGTTTTATTAAGTGAACCTTACGATAAGAATAATGCAATTATATCACTTCACCCAGGAGCTGGGGGTACTGAATCCCAGGATTGGGCTGAGATGCTCTATAGAATGTATATGCGCTGGGCTGAAAGAAAGGGCTTTGCCGTTGAGCTGCTGGATTTTCTTCCTGGCGATGAAGCAGGTATAAAAAGTGTCACATTCAGTGTGGCCGGGGATAATGCCTATGGTTACCTCAAATCTGAAAAAGGGGTGCATCGCCTGGTAAGAATATCTCCCTTTGATGCTTCCGGCAGAAGGCATACTTCCTTTGCTTCGGTGGATGTGATTCCTGAGGTTTCAGATGAGGAGGAACTAAAGATAGATCCTGTTGAATTAAAGGTTGACACCTATCGAGCAGGGGGCGCCGGCGGACAGCATGTAAATAAAACAGATTCGGCAGTTAGGATAACCCATCTGCCTACTGGCATTGTAGTACAATGTCAAAATGAAAGATCACAGCACGCAAACAGGTTGGCAGCAATGAAGATTTTAACTGCAAAGCTTTTTGAATTAAAGCAAAGGCAAAAGGAAGAGGAACTGGTAAAAATAAGAGGAGAACAGCAGGATATAGGCTGGGGCAGTCAAATCCGGTCATATGTGTTCCACCCCTATAGTATGATAAAGGATCATAGAACCGATGTTGAGGTTGGCAATGTAGAAAAGGTTATGAATGGAGATTTAGATATTTTCATATCTGCCTA
>JAGXSK010000041.1 GCA_018333845.1 Clostridia bacterium
CTGGGGGCTGGGCTCTATTGCACCAGAAAGCGGGGCCGCGCGGCGCGTTTGGGCGCGGTTTTTCGTGCAGGTGTGGTGTGGGTGCAACAGTTGAGGGCGATGGGCAGCGCCGTGAGCCCACCCGAATTCGAAGCGTTCTGAGATTCACCGAGTGCCATGAGGGGCTGGCCCCATGGCAATGACGCTTCTAAGTCAGCCCGCATCGCCCGCCAACCCCAAGCCCAGCAAAGCCGTGGCAGGAGACACCACCGAACCGCCCGCCTTGGGTTTTTGCCGCAGCAATCGGTCGCCACTGACCAGCAGCGCTGCGGGTTCGTGTGCCAGCAGTGCCCATAGGTGCTGATCCCCGGGGTCGGGCGCGGCCTCTGAGGCTGCAAACACAGCCGGATCGCGCCAGATGGCGTTGGCAACGCTCTCGGTCAGCAAGTCGTCACTCTGCTCGGGGCCTAGGCCGTGGGCGCTGCGCAGACGCGGGCGCAGCAACACCGTGCGGTATTCGTGCAACAGATCGGACGAGAGCAGATAGGCCAGTCGGCGGGTGGTTGCCCGGACTGATGGCTGTCGTGCAGTCAGAGACCACGATTTGCTCTCTCAGCGCTAGAATTGAATAGGTTAATTTTTGCGGGGGCCAAGCGCATGTCAACCGACACCGAACACACCAGCTGGGACGATCTGCGCGCCATGCTGCGCGCGCTGGCGCAGCAGTCGGCCGAGACCGACCGCCAAATCCGCGAACTGCGCCTAGCGGGGCAGGAAACCAGCGCGGGCATGAAAGACACCGACGCGCGTATGAAGGAAACCGACGCGCTCATGAAGCAAACCGGGCGTCGGCTGGACCAGATAGGGCTGCAGATCGCCGGCCTGGGCGACAAGTTTGGCTACTTCACCGAGGGCATGGCGCTGCCCTCGATGGAGCGGCTGCTCACCGAGCGCTTCGGCATGGAAAACATCTCGCCCCGGCACCGCGTGCGCCGCCTGGGGCGCGAGCAAGAATACGATGTGCTGGCCTGGGCCAATGGCGATGTCAACAGCGTGGTGCTGGTGGAGGTGAAAAGCCGCGTGCGCCTAGATGCCATCGAGCAACTGCTGGCGCAGATCGAAACCCTGCCGCAGATGCTGCCCGAGCTGGCCGGCAAGGCGCGCCTAGGCATTTTGGCCGGTGTCGATTGGCAGCCCGAGGTGGAGCAAGCGGCCCAAGCCGCCGGGCTGTACACCGCGCGCATCCACGACGAAATGTTCGAACTCACCACGCCCAGCGGCTTTGCGCCTAAGCGTTGGGCGTAGGAACTACAAAATCGCGCTCTACGAAAAATCGGGGTCAGAGCATCATGGCACTCGGTTAAGCTCAAAACATGTCAATCGCGGTCAAGCAACGAGTTGCATGGGGCTGGGGCGCTGGGGGCTGTTGGCCGATTTTTGGCCGCGCAGCGGACGGTATGAGGCCGACTGCCCCCAGCGCCACAGCCCTTACCCCTACGGAAGCAAACCGCAGTCGGAGCACGATTTTCTGGCACAAAGCGCGGCTCTGACTTGCGCGCAACGCACCCTGATTCCGCGCGCTTCGGGCTTAACCGAGTGCCATGGGGGTCAGAGCACGATTTCCCCCCAAGCCCGCCCACTTGGCGCACAATGCACCCATGAGCGCACTAGAAAAAACCCCCTTCACCGGCGCCGACTACCTGCTGTGGGAGCGCGAGCAGCCGATCAAGCACGAGTTTGTGCGCGGCGAGGTGTTTGCCATGGCCGGCGCCAGCGACGCGCACGTGACCATCAGCGGCAACGTGTTTGCGCACCTGCGCCAGCACCTGCGCGCCAGCCCGTGCCGCACCTACATATCGGACATGAAGCTACAGATCGCTGCTGCCGACGCCTATGTGTACCCCGATGTGTTCGTGACCTGCTCGGGTGCCGACGCCGCGCGCAGCGACGCCAAGGCCGAGCCGCTGCTGGTGGTCGAGGTGCTCTCGCCCAGCACCGCCGCCTACGACCGTGGGCTCAAGTTTGCTTTTTACCGCAGCTTAAGCACCCTGCGCGAATATGTGTTGATCGACCCCGAGCGCCCCAGCGTGGATGTGTTTAGGCGCAACGACGCCGGCCTATGGGTGCTGCACCCCTGCGGCCCCGGCCAAACGGTGCAGCTGCAGAGCGTGGGCCTGGAGCTGACGCTTGAGCAGGTGTATGAAGATGCAGCCGCGCGCTGAGTACCCATATCGTGGTCTGACCACGATTTTCTTTTGACCACGATTTTCTTTTTCTGTCACGATAGCCCCCCATGCGCCTAAGCCCTGAACAACGCCGGGTTCTGCTGGACAGCGCGCGTGCCTGTTTTGGTGCCGGCGTGCAGGTGCGGCTGTTTGGCTCGCGCCTCGACGAGCGCCAGCGCGGCGGCGACATCGACTTGCTGCTCGAAACCGAGCTGCGCGACCCGGCGCAGATCGTGGCGGCGCACTGCCGGTTTCTGGCGGATGCCTACGCGCAGTTGGGCGAACAAAAAATCGACCTGCTGATCGACTACCCCGGCCGCACCAACCGGGCCCCGATTTTTGAGCGCGCCCGCGCGCAAGGCCAACTGCTGTGAGCGACGCCGCGCGCTTGCGCCTGAACGACGCTTGGCTACAGTGCCAACGCCACCGGCACCACCTCGAACACGCCCTAACCGCCCTGCGGCCGCTGTTGCCCGTGAGCGCAACCCAGTTGGCCTTGTATGACGACGAAGCGGTGCAAGACTGGGATCAGTTTTTGCTGCGCTTTACCAAATTGCAAGACACCATGGGCGCGCGCCTGCTGCCGGCGGTGCTCGAGGTGCTACAAGAAGCGCTCGAAGACCGGCCCATGATCGACAAATTGAACCGGCTCGAAAAACTGGGCCTGATCGAGCACGCGCACGACTGGGCGCAGTTGCGTGCCATACGCAACCAGTTGGCACACGACTACCCCCAAGACGAAGCCATCAAGGCTGCTTGGCTCAACCGGGCGGTCGCTGCCGTCGCCGTGCTCGATGCCACTTTGGCCCGCTTGCGCCCGATTTGCGAAACCCACGAAACCCACACAAGCCCGCCACATTGGCGCACAATGCACCCATGAGCGCACTAGAAAAAACCCCCTTCACCGGCGCCGACTACCTGCTGTGGGAGCGCGAGCAGCCGCTCAAGCACGAGTTTGTGCGCGGCGAAGTGTTTGCCATGGCCGGCGCCAGCGACGCGCATGTGACCATCAGCCTGAACGTGGCGGCGGCGCTCAAGCAGCACCTGCGCGCCAGCCCGTGCCGCACCTACATATCGGACATGAAGCTGCAGATCGCTGCCGCCGA
>JAGXSK010000042.1 GCA_018333845.1 Clostridia bacterium
CCCCTTTAGGGGTAGTTTGAGAAGATGCGCGGTTGGCGAAACATTCAACGAGCCTTGAGGCTCAGCCTAGCATCAAGCCCTTATAGGGCTAGAGCAAACCACCCGCTGAGCGGGTGGTTATGATTGTTGTACTTTGTTTACCACTTTATCAGCGGCAAGGTTATGCTTTTTATGTTTTACCTGTTATCTATTATCTATAATTAAAGAATTTTGTCGGTGTTGACTGGGTGTAATACCGGTTTTTTGTTTAAAGATCTGTGTAAAGTACTTGGCATCTTTGTATCCAGTTAGCTCTGCTATTAAATTAACGGAATAACTAGTATCAATTAAGAGTCTCTTGGCCTCTCTAATACGGGTATCAGCAAGGAACTCACTAAAAGTTTGATTAGTTTCCTGCTTGAAAAGCCTGCTGAAATAGCTGGGATTTAAATAAACCTTGCCTGATACTTCTTTCATGGAGATGTCTCTATTAAAGTTAGCCTCAATATATTTAATGGCTACTTTAATGGATGCGTGGTTTAAATCCTCTTGAATTTTGCTGTAGCTTGTCTGCTCTTTATTACCTTTTTTATAATCAGCTATAACCTGTTTTAGTTCACCAGTTTCAACAGGTTTTAAAAGATAATTTTTTGCACCAAATCTTATTGCTTCCTGGGCATATATAAACTCATCATATGCAGAAATAATTACTATTGACGTTTTAGGACATGACTTCAATATTTGTGGAGCAGCCTCCAGGCCTGTCATTTCAGGCATTCTTATGTCAAGAAAACAGATGTCAGGGGAGAATGTATTTGCTATATTAATAGCATCTAAACCAGTGGAAGCTTCCTGAAAGGAAACAGCATTACTAAGAAGAGAATTGATTTTATATCTTAAGGCTTTCCTTTCTAATGATTCATCATCCACGATTAGTATTTTCATGAGTTTATGACCTCCCGGAATCATTCTATAAGCGGAAGCACAATTTTAATGCAAGTACCTTTTGGTTCATTTTTCTTAATTTCAAGGCTGCATTCTGAACCAAAAAACTGTACAAGTCTTCGATAAACATTATCAATTCCCAGGCCAGTGACCTGGCTTGTCCCTGTCTTGTCAATTTTTAACCTGTTGATTTCTTCAATTTTATTTGAAGGAATACCCACTCCAGTATCCTTTATGAATATGTTTATATAATCATTAACAAGTTCAATTATTATATCCACGCGCCCCCCTGTTTTTAAAGGTTCCACGCCATGAATAATGGCATTTTCTACAAGGGGTTGAATAATCATGCAGGGAATCTTTGCATGTTTTATACTATCATCCAGGCCAATATTATATTGTAATCTATCGTTGTAACGAAAGGATTGAATAAACAGATAAGAATTGATTATTTTTACTTCATCATTAATTGTGACTATATTTGCAACGCTCTGTAAGGTATACCTGAGAAGTTTTGCTATTGCATTTAATAGTTGGTGAGTTTTACTAGCCTTTTCAAAAAGGGCTACATTAGCTATTGTATTTAATGTATTAAATAAAAAGTGTGGATTGACCTGGGCCTGTAAAGCTTTTAGCTCTGCATCTTTAGCCAGCAATTCTAATTGGGATTGTTTTTGTACAAAGCTGTGTAAATACTTGTAGTAATTATTTACCTGGGTATTGATTAGTAGTTTTTCTGCCTTGGCTGATATAAGCTCTTTAAGTATGTTGATAATATTGCTTAGGCTGTTAATTTTTTCAATGGTAACTTTTGCATTGCTAGAGCCATTGAGCAGGCAAGGGGCTGCAGCTGTATTTTCGCTCATTTCTAATTCAAAATGACCTGCAACAATATATGAAAGCAGCTCTTCTTTGAAAAATACTGGTATAACAAGTTCTGCATATCCATTGTCACAAGAATTTACATAGCCTAGATTTATAATCCCCTGGTCTAAACAGTCTAAATAATTATCAAGCTTTAAGTTTGAAATCTTGTGATAGTCTCTTGTATCCATGTGGTTATGGTGAAGAGCTATCTCTATTCCAAGTAATTGGGAAATGGTTTTACAAAACCCATCTAGATTAGTTAAGTTTACTTCATGAGAATAGGTGCTGGCAGTACATAATTTTTTTTCAACCAATGATTTAATGAGCTTGATGCCATCAAAGGCATCTGTAGCATAACCATCAACATTAACATCTTCTGCTACTTGTCTGGTAAAGGGAGCACCACCTACAATTATTCTAGTGTCGCTAATTCCAGTCTCTTGGAATGTTTTAACTGTTTCTGAAATTTTATCTTTACAGCTTGAGAGCAAGGCTGAAATGCAAACCACATCAGGCTTGTAAAAGGTTGCCGCTTCCAAAAACTTTTTAGGGGAAACGTCAACTCCCAAATCTATTGCATCAAACCCAGATGCCTCAAGTACCATTTTCATAATGTTTTTGCCAATGTCATGGATATCCCCTTCTATTGTTCCTATGACCACTCTGGCATATGGAGTGGCAAATTTAGTTTTATCCATGGCTTTAAGCTTTTTGAAGCCTTCTTGTATGGCCTTTGAGCTTATTATTACATCGGTTATAAAAAGACTACCTTGTTCAAATAAGACATCAATTCTTTCCATTGCAGGTATAAATACTTGCGAAATTATCTCAGTTGCATTAACAGATTCGCTGCTGTTTATGTGCTCTTCTAGCAAGGCAACTGTAAGCTCAATGCTGCCCTGGCAGATGGCGTTGATTATTTTTTCATAATTAGTATTTTCCATATTTTTTTACCGCCTGACCCATTGCTAATACATTTTCTAGTTTACAGTAATTTGTTATGGAGTTGGCACTGCTTAATATATACCTGCCACCAGGGGCTGCCAGCGTTATCTTTTCATAAACTTCTTGTTCTACTTCTTCCAGTGTTCCACTTGTTAATGTATGGCGTATGTCCACATTTCCAATCAAGCATATTTCAGACCCATATTTTTTCTTCATGAAGGCCAGGTCCATACAGCTAGGGTCTATAGGGTGAAGGCCTGAATTTAATTTGTCTTTGAAAGCTGGAGAAATCATACTGTCAGGTGCTTTGTTTGAACCTATTGAGATTAATCCCAATGATATTTATCAGGCTACTATGGGTGATTATAGCAATGTAAGAAAAATATTTAAATAACAAATACTCCTCCTCTTTATATCCCTGCTAACAGGACAGTTAGTGGGGATGTTTTTTTATAAATCCCCCATGGATTGCTTCTTTCAAATATCAATACATATAGTTGTTTTGCTGTGCCAGCTTTTAATATACGTAATTTAAGCTGTAAGCTGTTGACGATTCCCATCCTTTTTAGGAACTCATGTAACAACATTCTAAAATATATTAGGCATTGAGGTAACAAATAAGTATCATCTATGCACACTTTTTCTAGAATTTATTAGGTAATATGGGTGCATTATGTTCATAGGCTTTTTTAAATATTAAAAGAAATAAAAGTTTATAGAAAAATATGAATAATACCATTTTACTAAATGATTTATTTTTTTGAGAAGGGGGTGATTACTAGCAGGGGTACTAGTTTAAATCTCATAAACAAAAAATTATTAGGAGGAATTATTTATGAGTGGCCCATTACTATTAGCTATAATTGTTGTGATGATTTTATTTCTTATACTTTTAGTTTCTAAAGTTAGACTACATGCTTTTTTAGCCCTAATTATTACATCTATACTTATGGGGCTTTTGACAGGGCATTCTCCTTTAGAAGTTGTCAATGCTGTAACCCAAGGGTTTGGAGGATTAATGACTTATATTGGTATAGTCATTGCTTTAGGGGTTATTATTGGTGAGATTCTAGAATCTACTGGTGCTTCTGAAAAGATTGCTAAATCTGTATTAAGGGTAGTAGGTAAAAACCGTAGTCCGCTTGCAATGGGGGTAACAGGCGGAATAGTTTCAGTTCCAGTTTTCTGTGATTCTGGCTTTGTTATTCTTTCACCAATTTTTAGAGCAATTTCAAGGGTTGGTAAAGTTCCTGTAATGACATTATCAGCAGCTTTGATGGCTGGACTGTTAACAACTCACGTGTTTGTACCGCCAACTCCGGGACCAATTGCAGCGGCAGGTATACTAGGTGCTGATTTAGGAAAGGTTGTCCTTT
>JAGXSK010000043.1 GCA_018333845.1 Clostridia bacterium
CTGACTCCCTCGGAACAGAAGTTGCAGCGAATTTTTTCCTGGGGGTCCATGCGGTCAAAAACATTACTCATGCCGTCAGGCTTTAATCTGTTTTCATACATATCCTGAACAGAGTCATGGTAGCTGATACGCCCATTCATTCGATGGATCATTTCCTTTGACATTTACATTCCTCCAATTATGGTATTCTCTAGTTAGTATTGGAAAATATTTAAAAAATAATTACACAATCTAAAGGAATATTTTGGTAATGGGTCTAAAAACCAAAACTTGCATTAGTGTGATAAATGTCATGGAATTCTTGGGAAATTATAATACAATTGTTTTAAAAGAGCAGATGTATGATATCAAGTGGATAATTGAAAATATTTTTTGATGAATTTGTTGTTGAAAGGGGGATGTTTGTGGAAAGGGAAGATAGAGACATTAAAGTGGTACTTGACTTTATTAAAATATATTGCAAAAAAAACCATGAGGGAAGGGAAAAAACACTTTTAAATGAAAACAATACCTGGTTGTGTAAGGAGTGTATGGAGCTTGCATTATATGCTATTAAAAAAAGAAGGATTTGCAAAAAGGATCCCAAACCAGCTTGTAAAAGGTGTGATACACCATGCTATTCTGCAAAATATAGGGAGCAAATTCGTAAGGTTATGAAGTTTTCCGGCATCTATTATGTGAAAAGGGGGAGGTTGGATTACTTATATCACTATTTACGATGAAAGGCTTTATACTGGCAATGCCATGAACCTTCAGTACAATATAAACATAATCTGTAATCTAAATTTTGGATGTTAATTTTATATGAAATTTTCATTCCCTAGGTTGTTATAAAGGGGTTGATGCTTTATCATTGAAGATGATTATATATCACTTTCATAAGCATGATATTTTTTGTTTATGAATAGAAGGGAGTTTTTGCTCATGCTCATTCCATTTTTTCTCACACCTAAACAGGAGGTTGTTGTTTTATCTCCTAAAAACACAATGAGGCAGGCATTAGAGAAGATGGAGTACCATAGATACTCAGCTGTCCCATTAATTGATGAAAGGGGCAAATATGTGGGAACTATAACTGAAGGTGATTTGCTTTGGAAAATCAAAAATACTCCCAGCCTGAGTTTTGAAAACACCCACAAAATACTTTTGACTGAAGTGCCGTTGCATATTACCAATAAACCAGTAAAGATTACTTCCAGGATAGATAGTTTGCTTAGGCTTGCCATATCTCAAAATTTTGTTCCAGTAATAGATGATAATGAGGTTTTCATTGGCATTGTTAAACGTAGCGATATTATAGAATATTGTGCTGACCTATTGGAAAAACAGGAAGGAAAAGTTGGGTGAAAAAGGGCGTTTACAATGGATAAAGAAACTCAGTACTGGAAGATCCCCCTGGATAAAAAGATATCAGAACAAATAGATGCTGAATTGGCAGAAGAACTTAATGAATACTATGGCGATGAAGCGGAAGCTGATGCTGAGAAAGAACCAGGTTTCAGGTTTTTTGTCATTAAGTTAATAGGCTTGGTTACGGCGTGTATTTTCATACTGCTGATCCTGGCCAATTGGTTTAAGGTTTTTAGTCTTCCCTCCATTGATTTTTTGGCTAAATCGAGAGAATTGGCAAAAAACCCTGAAATCAGGGAGTTAAGGGAGTCAGTAGTAGTTGTAAATGCCATGGGCAGACAGGGGACAGGCTTTAATATATCTCCAACAGGTTTAATTATAACAAACCATCATGTCATTAGAGATTCCAGAATCGTATATGTAAATTTTATCGATGGAGATATATATCATGTTAAGGAGATTGAGAGCTTTCCAGAAATAGATATAGCAATATTAAAGGTGGATGGTGAAAATATACCTGCCATTGACCTTGAAACTAAAAGCAGTCCACAAGCTGGCGATGAAATTTTAATTATAGGCAATCCCCTGGGCTTTACCCGAATTATCAACAAGGGCCAGATCACCGGAACTACCAGCTTAAAGGGTTGGGACAGTGAGGTTTTCATGATTGAAGGTGCCATCCATAAGGGCAGCAGCGGCAGCCCGGTTTTTAATGTTGAAGGAAAAGTAGTTGCTGTTGTATTTGCTACCCTAAGGTCTAATTTAGATAATGATAAGGTAATAGGCTTAGCAGTTCCCATCAAGCATCTTCTAGAAAAATTGCCCGCCTATTAGAAGGTGTTCGTCAGCAGTATGGCTTTGCTAGGTGATAAAGGGCACAAAAGTAAAACCTGGATAAACCTCTTCCTGATAATGGTTTTCACCTATTTTGTTTAAAAGGGTTAAGTGCCCATATAAATTATCAATGGGAATTACCATTTTGCCCCCTGTTTTAAGCTGTTCTTTTAATGCAGGGGGTATGATTTTAGCTGAAGCATTTACAAGGATTCTGTCAAAAGGTGCATGCTCAGGGAGCCCCCTGGCACCGTTTCCCTCTATAAACAACACATTTTTGTATTTGAGCTTCTTTAGGTTTTCTTCCCCAAACTCCTTTAAAGATTTAATCCTTTCAATTGCATAGACATTCCCCTCCTCCCCTACCAGATCTGCCAGCAAAGCCGTTGTCCAGCCCGAGCCTGACCCAACATCCAATACTTTATGACCCTTTTTAGGCTGTAAAAGCTCAAGCATAAAAACTACTGTCAAAGGCTGGGAGATAGTCTGCCCTTCCTTTAAAGGCAGCGGTCTATCATGATAAACATAATCTTTATACTCAGGTATAACAAAATGAGCCCTGTCAACTTTAAGAAGTGCCTCTTTAATGGAAGGGGTTTTCAATATGCCCTTTTGTTCAAGTCCCTTTACTAATTCTTGTAAGCTTTCCATTATTTCCTCCTGGAGATGGTTTGTTAAGTAAAGTATTTACCATGAAATAGTATATTATGGAATTTATTTTACTACCTATTCTAACATCATGCAATTCCAATGCTTAATCAATATTTAACATAATTTTAATTTACCAGCTGTCGGATTAAACAGGTAATTTATAAGTTTTTGGAGAATATCAATATAAATATATCATAATATAACACAAAGTGGAGGGCATTAAATGGAAAAATTATTTGTGTTAGACACAAGTGTTTTATTACAGGATCCTAATTCCATATTTGCATTTGAGGAAAATGAACTTGTCATACCAGCTATTGTTTTAGAAGAAATTGACAATAAAAAAAGACAGGCTGATGAATTAGGCCGTAATGCTCGTCAAATTTCTCGCAC
>JAGXSK010000044.1 GCA_018333845.1 Clostridia bacterium
CCCTTTGACTCTTCTATTTTAACTTTCCTCTTGCCAGCAAACAATGCTTCTCGCGGTAATTTTTTTTGGGGTGGTATAGGAGGCATTTTTACTAAGGACCTGATATGAATATTTTCATCCTTAAGTCTTTTGCTAATATCCCTTATGGCATCCACAAATATTTTACCAGTTTCTATAGTATCATTAATAGTGATCATGGCAACAACATAATTGACCTGGGCCATTTCCACCTGAATTCCATAGTTTTCTCTTAATATTCTATCCAGGTCATGGCCATTTAGTTTATTAGAGAGAATGACAATTTTAGTTGGGTCTAATTCCCTGGGAGCTACTTCCTCAGGAAGCAGGCAGTGAAAGCCACTTATCTCATTAACCCTTTTTCTTATATAATCTGCAGCTTCAAGGCAGTTGGCTATCAGTGCTTCACCATTTTTTTCAATATTGTACCTCATGAGTTCCAAAGAGGCCAACAGCACATAGGAAGGACTTGTAGACTGAACTAGAGCCAGGGCCTGTCTTAACTTTGCCTTATTCACCCTGCTGCTTGCATGTAAAAGACCTGTTTGTGTAAGTGAACCAAGGGTTTTATGGGTTCCCTGCACTACATAATCCCCGCCCAGATCAACTGAACTCTCTGGAAAAGAATAACTAAATTTAAAATGTCCCCCATGGGCCTCATCTACTATTTGGGTACAACCTCTATCAGTCATAAGTAATGGCTGGACAATACCTTCAAAGGTAGGCCGCACATTAAATACAACCTCTATATTTTGCAGGTTCTTTCTATTTAGGAAGTCCATGTTTACTCCTAAGGGTACACCATATTCTTCATGAAATTCCACAGGGACATAGACAGGCCTGGCTCCTGTAAAATATAGCGAAGATACAACAGATTTATGACTGTTTCGCGGAATGAGCACCTCTTTTCCTGGGGTACAGGCCGATAAAAAGGATGCCTGTATTCCAGCTGTGGCTCCATTTATTAAAAAGTAGGAAGAGTTGGCTCCAAATTTAGCGGCAATGAGTCTTTCGGATTCTGCTATTATTCCCCTGGGATTATGCAGATCATCAAAATCCGGCACTTCAGTAACATCCATGCCATATACATTAGATGCTATAAGATTATCATCAGGCAGTATGGGCTTTCCCTTATGTCCTGGCATATGCAGACGAAGGTTTTCTTCCAGGAAATATTTTTTTAAGCAGTCAATAATAGGTGTGTTATGGATATCAGGCACAACATGCTCCTTGTTTAAAAATTCAATACTTTGTCCAATTTTAGCATAAATAAAAAAAATAAGCTAGAATACAATGTACAGTACCCTAGCAGTTATACCATACTGCCTTTAGCTCTTCTTTAAAATCTACATAGTATTGATCATCCACAGGTGTTAAAATTATACGTGTTTCACAAGTGGAACAAATTAGTTTAGACTTGATTATTAACCCACCATGGTTACCATTAAAAGGTGTAGTTTTGCAGATAATACAGATTGGAGCTGAGTTGTCTTTACACAGGCTAGCCATAGCTATCACCTACTATTAAGGATAATTCATTGTATGCTCTCCTTTTATAATATTGCAAGAGAAACGCTGGAAAAAAAGGATAAGCATGCCTTATCCCTTAGTATTGCCAGTTTTTAAGTATTTTTACCTTTCAATGGCTTGAATTATTTTTTTATTTACTTTGATTAAAGTTTTAAATAAGTTTCTTAATAAGTTCCAGGGTCTCCCCCTTTTCAGGAAAGCGCCCTGTTTCTTTTTTGGAGTAGATGGTTTTGCCATCTACTATTACATCAAACACTCCTCCAGCACCTGGAATTTCTTCAATCTCTACTTCAGGATACTCTCTTTGGATTTCTTCTGCTACACGAGCAGCCTGGTGCTGATACCCTCAATTAGCGCAGAATATGATATCAATATACTTCATAATGATTATAAACCCTCCTGTATTTTTGTATGATTTACTTTTCATCTAAGAGATTGATTTTACTGATATTTTAACTAAGCTACCCCGTGATTAAGTTGTTAATGAGATTATAAGTGATTACATTGGGGAAAATGACTTTTATTCCTAATTATATCCTATCCCCTAAACTAATTATAGCTAATTACCAAAGAAAAGGAAAGCTTATTGAAAACTAGATTAACCTCTTGAAAATTATAATTTGGTTATACCCTTTGTTGCTAATCTACCTTTTTTTCGTATGCTGAACTCCATTTACATCAATATAGTAATCATCCTTATAAATAAGTTCTGAAATAGGTACTACCTTAAGTCCTCTTTCTTTAAAATTTTTCAGGATTTCCACCAGGGCATCTGGGGTATTGGCACCATCGTTATGAAACAGGATAATGTCACCCGCATCTGCCCTGGTTACCCTTTTTACCATATCAGCCGTGGATATGCTTTTCCAATCAAGAGAATCAACGCTCCATTGAATCGGATAGATATTAAGCTCATTGCATAATTGAATCAGCTTATTGTTATAGGCCCCATAGGGCGGCCTAAAAAGGTCTGCCTCAAAACCTGTAATATCCCTTATCATTTTTTGGTTATCAAGGAGTTCCTTTTTTATCTGCTCTTCATTTAGCTTTGTAAAATCGGGATGACTTGCCGAGTGCATTCCGATTTCATGACCCCTGGCTACAATTTCCTTGGCCTTATCTGGGTAATCCTCAAGCCAGATATTAACCAGGAAAAATGTGGTTTTTACCTCATATTTATCTAAAATGTCCAGTATTCTGTCTGTCCTGGTGGCCCCCCAACTAGCATCAAAGCTTATAGCCAGCTTCTTCTCCGTTGTCGCCACCTTGTACACAGGCAGCAATCTGTTGCCTTTACTAGTAGTAACTGAATTCCATGGATTTAAAAATAGAATTATTGCAACCATTAATACACATATTCCCACAATACAGGCAATAAGCTTTTCTCTTCTGCCAATGTAATAAACTCTCACAAGAATCCCTCCATTTTTTATTCCTTCAGCTCCACTATAAATATATTGAAACTTTTTAGGATAATAACTGCTAAATAGTGAAATTAAAACCCTGCTTAATCAGCAGGGTCTAATAAGCTCTTGCTTTCTAATTTCTGTATTATGGTTAATGTTCTTTTTCAATTCTTTCTATAGCCCAACACGTTGACAACCCAAAAATTATTGTTGGGAACATTAGAAAAAAAGCATTTGGATTATCAAAAATAGCTTTGTTAAAACCTTCAAATATTAAAACACCATTATTAACAACATGAACAAAGCCACCAAAAAGAATACCTTTTAGCTTGACATATTTCATATCAGTATATCTTAAAACTATATAAAAGAGTACCCCTAAAAAAGCCGCATAAAAAAAATCGGTCAATGTACTATTTATAACGGTAAAAATGCTATCCATTTTTTCATTTGAATAGTAGCCACTGGCAATATGTATATATGTTTTATCTATTAATCCAGCATAATATAAAGGTAAAGAAACGATTAGCTTAACCACATTTCCTATTATTCCTGCCAGTGAACCAAAAATTATTACGTCTTTTCTCATGCCAAACTCCTCTTAAACTTGTCCTGCTTTCTAAACTATTACACTTGGTTAATTATCTTAGTTTTACTTTTTTCTCTTGGATCTTGGTTTTTTAGAAAAAATTTAAGTTTTTCATACTTTAGTTAACACTACTACTTGTCGTAAAGCTAAAATTTGGGAATACAGTTTCATAGTAAAAGATAATCGCAGATTGATTTCAATAACCTTTTTATTAAAATACCGTAAAGTTATTTAAGATTCTCCCCTTTATTTGTCAAATATATATCTGGAAATAGGTGGATAAGATTAGATGCCCTACAGGCGATAAAAAAACCCTTACTCCAAACTAAGAGCAAGGGTCATTTCTTGCACTAAAGAAAGTATAACTTTTAAATGTAGATAGTATAAGTGCCCCAAAGGGACTGGTATTTCTACCCATTAAAAATGCTAGAACTACTGGCGCAACTAAGGCTTTCGCTGGCGCCAAAAGGCTTATAATGATATATTGGTTTAACTGGCATTTATATTAATAATCATCCATACACCTGCATCACCTTTAACTGCTGGCTGAGCCAGTTCTATTATATATTCCTGTTCTTCATGTACAGCCTTTACATAGGCCCTGGGATCAGCCCCGCTGGAAATCTCTATCCTCTCAAAAACTGAGTCTTCATTAAAGCCCAACATTCTACCTTCTCTAGCAGCAACTTGAACAGGATCAAATCTCCAGGTTTCTAAACCCTGGTCAGCCCTTTCCTGCAGCCACCTGGCCCTTTCTTCATCAAGAAATATTGGATAGGTAGCGATCTGGGGCCTCTCTCCTGGCTCAGACAGCAAGAAATGCCCCCCAAAGCTCACATCACTTCTACCCTCTACCAGGACCTGCACCCTTTCTATACCTGGTAAATCTGTCAGGGTTAATAATAGTGACCTAATAGCTGCACCTTCCCCTGCACTTCCTGGAATATTAATTCCACTTTGAAAGTTAACATATGCTGTATCTCCCTTTACTTCCACACTTAAAACCCTGGCACCTTCAGGGAATGTCCGGTAAAGATGGGGTTGTTCAGGACCCTTTAAAAATTCCTTTACCACCCTTTCGGCAAGATTGGCACTGTAATTGTCGATTTCTCTAAACTCAGGAATTACATGCTGTGCCTGCCAGTCAGAAAAATACAGGGCAACCTCCAGCTTCTCAGATGCTGCAATTGGTTCAACAATAGGAGCATCAGGGGAAACCTCAACGGGAGGTGATTGCCCAACTAATGCTCCCCTTCCACATGCACCTAAAAACAAGGCCATTACTACAAATAATACCAGTATTAATGATTTTTTCATGGCATGGTATCACTCCTTTCATTTTTTATGATACCCTTATCTTATTACAAGTCTTTTAAGAATCTGTTACATTATAGTTTAAAATTATTACAAAAATATTAAACATTGAAATTGAGATTGATGGATTGCAATTTTATCTTTTTATATAAAGGGTAAATTTTGTTCCTTTATTTAACTGGCTTTCTACAAAAAAATCTATATTCAATCTTAAACATAGCTCTTTTACCAGTGATAACCCAAGGCCAAAACCTCCCTGCCCACCGGTTCGAGCAGTATCAACCCGATAAAATCTATCAAAAATCTTTTGCAAGTCTTCCTCAGCAATACCTATTCCTGTATCCTCAACTATCAGCACAGCTTTATTATTATCTTCTTTCAGTTTTATTTTTATATTTCCCCCTGGCGGGGTATATTTCATGGAATTATCTGCTAGATTATAGACTATCCTATAAAGCGAATTGTAATCACTATGAGCTTTCACATTTTCCACATCTAATAGTATTTGAATTTCTTTTTCTTGGGCCACTGTATTAAGCCTGTAATATACCTTTTTGATCAAAGCATCTACCTGTATTAATTCTAAAGCTATGGGTTCTTCTTTTTGGGATTCGATTCTTGTTAATTCTAGCAGGTTATTTACAAGGCTAGAAAGTCTGTCAACCTCTAATTCCATGTCATACAAGAATTCAAGAACTTTGTCCCTGTTGATATCATTGGAATTTTGCAAGGATTGTATCAAAACCTTAATAGTACTCAATGGCGTCCTTATTTCATGTGAAGCATCTGCAATAAACCTTCTCCTAACAGCATCTTGATTTTCCAATTCATCTCCCATTTTATTAAAGGTTTCTGCTAGTTGGCCAAATTCATCCCTTGATTTATAGCTTACTCTATATGAAAGGTTGCCTTCAGCGAACTTTCTGGCCGCCCTTGTTAGCTGATTTAAAGGCCTGGTAAAATAACCGGCAAACAATAGGCTGAAAATAATAGTTGCCATGCTGCCTAACCCAGTACTTATCAGAATCCTGGTTACCATCTCATTTTTTAAATTTGTAAATTCCCCCAATGATTTGGAAAGGAATACTGCACCTATTACCTCTTTATCCTTAAAAATAGGTACTGCCCCGTACATAACCTCACCATAG
>JAGXSK010000045.1 GCA_018333845.1 Clostridia bacterium
ACTACTCTAGGCACACCCTATCTCTGGGGTATAATTCTAGGTACAGTTATAGTTGTAATATATATTGGATTTGGTGGTTCTTATGCAGATATAGTAACAGACACTGTTCAGGGAATTTTAATGATTATCTTTGGTATAATCATGTTTGCCTCTTTGGCATGGACTATTGGTGGAGGGTTCGGATTTTTGGGTAAACTCCATGGTCAATTAAATGCCATTGACCCAAACTTAACAGCACCACTAAACCCAAATTCTCCTCTGTTTGGTGATGTATTTGGTATTGTAGGTATTGAGTTATTATTATTAGGCTTTGTCCTCTTGCCCCAGTTAATGAATAAAATATTAGCACTTAGAAATGAAGGTGAAATGAGAGAATTTCTATTTTCTGCTGGTATAACCCTATTCTTTGTATCTAATATGATGGTTTTTGCAGGTCTAGGAGCAAGAGTACTGCTGCCCGGTTTACAATTTGCTGATACAGCAGTTCCCCAGTACATGGTTCACACATTTCCGCCTATCATTTCAGCATTTGTAATAGTGGCCATATTAGGTGCGGTCCTATCTACAACGGATGGGCTATATGTTTCAATATCGTCTCAATTATCTAATGATTGTTACCGTAAGGTTATAGCACGCAAAATATATGGTGATAGTAAGGAAGGCAGGGAAAAGGCAGAGAAAAATGCGTTGATCCTGGCCAAGGCATTAATCCCAGTCATAGGTATTATAGCAATTCTTTTTGCAATTCAGCGGCCGCCTTCATTAACATTATTGACACAAATCGGCAATTCTGGATTAATAAGTGGTGTAATAGCATCACTAACTCTAGGGTATTTTTGGAGAAGGGCTAATAAGCCTGGAGCAATTGCTTCCTTTTTAGCGGGTGCCGGTACGTATGCTTTCTTAATGATCTCCGGAATACAGCCAAACCCATTTAAATCATTAGTATTTGGAACAATAGCAGGGTTTACAGCAATGATCATTGTCTCTTTAATGACGCCTCCAATGTCAAAAGAGGAAGTTGAACAATTTATTCCAGATAATAAGAATATTAATATATAATTAGAACAAGAAAAATTTTAGACAACAGGTGTTTACTATAACTAGGAAACCGAAAGGTTTCCTAGTTATTTCAAAATACGGGCTATACATGGAGGTTGAAGAAGATATGCCTGGTCATACATGTGGTAACCTTAAAACTACCAAAAGTTGGTGTTGGTGGTGTAAGGGAAAATGTGGTGTTATTGTCTATACAAAGAAAGAAAGATTAATAAAAGTCGAGCTTGATCCTAAAGCTCCTGCCGGGTCCTTTGGCGCTGGGTGTAATAAATTAAGACTTGAGCATGCCTTAGACTGGTTTTACAGTGGGCACAGGCTGACCTATCCATTAAAGAGGGCAGGCCTCAGAGGAGAAAATAAATGGGAAGTAATCTCATGGGAACAGGCATTAGACGAAATATCAAAAACACTGGCAATTCTAAAAGGAGAATACGGCCCTGAAACCCTGGTAGTATCGTCAGGTGATTCTTGGACCCATGATGAATACAAGACGCGGTTTTTGAATTTATTTGGCTCTCCCAATATTATAGGCCCCTCACCTATTTGTATGGGCCCCAGGTCTTTAGTTTGCGAGGCTGTTTTTGGATGGTATCCCCAGATGTCTGTTAAGCCAACCACAAAATGTATCGTGGCTTTGGGCTGCAATATTCCTGTAGGCCGCCCTGGAGTTTGGGTTAACTTACTTAAAGCAAAGAAAAATGGTGCAAAACTAATTGCACTAGATCCCCGTGAAACTGAAACTGTTCAAAAATCAGACATATGGCTAAAGATTAAACCTGAATCTGATGGGGCAGTTCTAATGGCCATGATAAATTATATTATTAAGAAGCAGCTTTACGATAAAGAATTTGTTGAAAAATGGTGTTATGGATTTGATGAACTAGCTGCAAGAGCAGCAGATTATTCATTGGAAAAGGTTGAAAAAATAAGTGGTGTTCCTGCAGAGAAGATAAAAGAGGCTGCTGAAATGTATGCAGCAAACAAACCTGCGGCCTTTGTAGAAGGAATGGGAGTGGAGCAGCAGGTTAATTCTGCCCAAATCATCCATGCCAGATGTATTTTAGCTGCACTTACAGGCAATATTGATGTGGAAGGAGGAGAAGAACTTCCAGGACCACACTCAGCAACGGGTTTTATCACAGACAGACAAACCGAGCTTTTAGGTGCACTATCAGAGGAACAGCGCAGCAAGCAAATTGGTTATAACAGGTTTAAGCTGCACAGCTGGCCGGGGCAGGAGTTATTAGAAAAGTATATTGGGGGCAAGGTGGGAGAAAAGGGCTCTACCCATTGGTATACTGGGCAGGCTAATCAATCTCTGGTATATAGAGCCATTCTAGCTGAAAAGCCTTATCCAATAACCACAATGATAGCTTCAGCCAGTAACCTACTGGTATCCCATGCAAACACTAATCTGGTGTATAATGCGTTAAAGAAATTAAAGCTATTTGTGGTATTTGACCTGATCATGAATCCATCGGCACAGCTGGCGGATTATGTTTTGCCAGCAGCAAGCTGGCTTGAAAGGCCGCAATTATGGAGTTATTTAGGATTTCAAGATGCTTTAGTTGGAAGTACAGCTGCGGTGCCTTCTAAAACTTCCAATTATGACAGAAGGACAGAATTTGATTTCTGGAGAGGATTAGGAATACGCCTGGGACAGGAGGCGCACTGGCCCTGGAAAACCCTTGAGGAAGCGTATGCTTCAAGAATGAGCAAAATGGATATATCCTTTGATGAGCTATGCAGAAAGGGTTGGGTTAGAAGCATACCACCCAGCTACCGTAAGTATGAGAAGGATGGTTTTAACACTCCTACTGGTAAAGTAGAATTGTATTCAACAATATTTGAGAAACTTGGCTACGATCCACTCCCTTATTATAAAGATATTTCTAAAATTAACATTACAGACGAAACTATTAATCAAAAGTATCCTTTAAAATTAATTAATGGAGCTAGAGTTAAGGAATATATGCAAAGTGTTTGGAGAGAAGTCCAGCCAATACGACAAAGACATCCAAATCCCAGGCTCCAAATGCATCCGGAGACAGCCAAATCCCTTGGTATAAATGACGGCGACTGGGTTTGGATTGAGAATGCCTTGGGAAGGGTTCGACAGCAATGTATGCATTTTGAGGGGATCGAGCCTGGAATTGTACATGCTGACGGCCAATGGTGGTATCCGGAGCTTCCAGGAGAGGAGCCTTCCCTATATGGCTTATGGACGTCTAATGTAAATGTGATTATTGATGATGATCCAGAAAAATGCAATGAAATAACCGGAAGCTGGCCTTTGCGCCACACTTCTTGTAAAATATATAAGTAATAGGCGTAAAGGCATATTACCTAAAGAAAATGGTAAGTGGATGGAAAGGCATCTATTTATATGAGCCTCATACCCTTTTTTACAACCATATTAAGCATTTTGTTTTTAAAAGAAGATTTAACTTTTCCCCATATTGTGGGAGGATCTATGGTCATTTTGGGAGTATACCTTACTTATAGCTCTAATGAAGAAATAAACTAGAACAATGGCAGCCTAAAAAACAGGTATATGTAAGGTTATCGAGAAAATTAAAGGTTATATAAAATTTAAATGTAGTTTTCTTTCATGGGAGTGATTAACCTTGCATGAATTCTTGGAAGTTCTATTACCCAAGTTTAATCAGGTATTTAAAAACAATGTGAAAATTACGGAGGTAACAGTTTTTTCACTGCAGCTATCAGTAAAGGAAGCTTTAATTATGACCAATAGACAAGTATACTTACTTAAAAAAGGCTTTTTGGGAATAAAAGCACACTGCTTTCCCTTAGATGAGATTGACTTAAAAATAGATGAATATAAACTTAAGATGACATCTGAAAAACACGGTTTTAATACTACTATTAAAATTCTAGATAGCAGAAAGAGATCATTGCTAACCATGGCTTTAGAAAAGTTTAGCCAGATAAAGAATCAGTCCCAGATTTGAGTATGAGTCTGGGGCTGATTGTCTATTTCTTTATTAATTTGCTTTTGATAAGGCACTGGTTAAATAAGGAGAGATTATAATCTGGTCTTTGTCTACCCGTGCAATTTCAGGGGTATGGTTTTTAATACTTTCATTTTTTTCAGGCTTGCATGCTATAAGGCTGCCAATTCGTATTTGCAATGGATCTAATATGGAAGCTACAATAAATGAGTTAAGATCGCCTTCTGCACCGGCATGAACAATTCCCTTCACAGAACCCATGACTATGATATTTCCCGTTGCAACAATTTCAGAGCCAGGATTAATGTCACCTAGAAGTATTACATTTCCTTTGAAAGCCAGTTTCTCGCCATTGCGGATGCTTTTGTAAATGAAATGATTCTGCTGCTGCAGCTCAGTATCTGAGAGGCCTAAAAACTTTTTCGGCTCTTTAACTGGTAGGGCCTTAAAATATTTTTCTTCAGGAAACCCACTTTCCATGGCGATAGTGCTAATGTCTATAATAGGCGTTAAGCCATATTCTGAGCAAATCTGTTCCAGCTTCTTGCACTGTTCAGATGTTAATGTATCACTAGACGGCTGAAATTTAAACTTTGCACCCTTAAAAAACCCATTACCATGACTGATATGCTTTCTTAAGGCAGCTTTTATTTCAGAAAAGTCAAATTGAGTGTCTATATATATAACTAAACATTTGGGTGTTCCCTTAATTGTAACAATGCTTTGGTTCATATTTACACCTGCCCGTTGCTAAGCTTATTATGTAATTCGATTAGTTTCTACATATTTCCTGCTGTCCTTTTAAAATTTGCAGGATTTCTTGTTCTATTTTTTTTGCAATCGAATGCTTACAGCTATCAATAGCCGGACTAAAGGTTTTATAAGCTAGATTGACAGAGGCTATCTCAATTAATAAAAAGGTTATTTCTTTGGGGAAAAGGTCAGGGTACTGACTCATACCAATTGCTATTACTTCCTGCCAGTTGATTCCATGGCTGCTGCTGTAATTTAATCCATTCATGTTAATATTGTCTAAAAGCTCTTGACTGGAAAGCTTAAATATTTTTCCAGGTGTATTTTCACTTAAAACCGAATCAATGATTATCAACTTCTCCCTACCAAGTAAATCCCAAAGGACATTAAAGCCTGGAGTTCCCCCATGAATTATTTTACAAGGGAAAAGGCCAGACTCTTTAAGGCTTTCCACAATAAAAAGACCTATCCAATCATCCTCCATTAATTCATTGCCGTATCCCATGATAGCTGTCATTTGTTTAATTAATCTATCCTTTCTTTTTTAAATATCCTGTAAACATTGCTTGCAATTTTGCAGGATCTTCAACAAAAACCAGATAAACATGGGGAATTATGGTAATAGCAAAGTAAACAAAGGCAAGAAAATGAATTACCCTGACCATTTGCAGGTTGCCAAAAACAAAAGAAACAATTGTTTTGCTTTCTTGTGGAAAAGCCAGAATAAGTCCAGTTATAGCTTGAATTAATACTACAAAAATCCAGCTGAGAAAGGTTAGCTTTTGGACAATATTATACTTTGGAAAAATAGGGGGCTTTTTCTCTGTCAGAAAGACATAATACCTGCTCAGATCTAAAAAGGATGCAAACTCTTTTTTCTTGGGCAGGTCATATTTCCACATGCCAGAGATGATAGAGTAATATATTCTAACAATTACCAAAAAAAATAGAACTAAGCCAGAGGTTTGGTGATAAAAACTTGTAGTTGTATCGGGCCAGTTTAGAAAATTGTATTCTCTATACACTTTTAAAAAGCTTGTTAGAAATACTATCAATGCTGCTGACGCAAAAGACCAGTGAAAGATTCGAATGGCCAGGGGCTGCTCCATGATTTTTTGCAATGCTTTTCCTCCTAGATACAGAAAGTATTTATGCTTTTATTACCCTCAATAGTATGAACAGCACAAGACAGGCAGGGATCAAAGGACCTTGCAATTCTGCCTATTTCAATTGGGTTATCTACATCCTCAATTGGTGTACCAATTAGAGCTTCTTCAACTGGCCCTCTTATTCCCCTGGTATCCCTTGGAGAACAGTTCCATGCAGAAGGTGTGACAATTTGATAGTGGGCAATTTTTCCATTTCTAACGGTTATCCAATGTCCCAGGGCTCCTCTCATGGCTTCAGTAAGGCCTGCCCCTTCAAAATTTGCAGGAAGGGTGGCTGGATTATGGATAGCCTTGCCTGGTTCTAACTGGTTAACCCACTCCAGCATTAAATCACTTACTATTTTAGTTTCTAATGCCCTTGCATAAATTCTATCTAGAGTTGAAG
>JAGXSK010000046.1 GCA_018333845.1 Clostridia bacterium
ATTCATCTGCAGCAGCGGCCTTGATAATGTTCTGGAAAGAAAAAAGCTGATAATGGTAGCTAAAATAATTGCAATTATGGCACTGTAGACAATTAACCACCTCATGGAGTTAATTGTATTGGTAATAGGTGCTACTGGCTTAAACATCATAAGGATTCTTTCAACCTTACCATCAATATATTCCGGGATGGCTACCGAGAGCATGGGCACATCAAAATGCTGGTGATGACCCCTTTTAGTTATAATTTCACCTGCAAAGGCCTTACTTAATTCATCTGATTTAAAAAAATACCCTGTTGGAAGCCCAAGCATTGCATCACAAGCCTGGACAAAACCTTTTTTATCAACAATAATTATATGGGAATCTATAAAATGGCCCAAAAGGGTTAACTCATAGTTTAAGTCCCGGGGATCATCCTCCGTTCTTATAATATCTATCAGCTCCTGCCCAGTTTTGATAAGGTCAGCTGATATTTGGGAATAGTAAAAGTTTTCTAGCAAACTAGAAAGTCCAAAACTAAGTAAAATTAATACCACCAGGACAAGCAGAACAATGGATACCCAAAGCTTTCCTATAACACTTTTATTTAGCATTGGGGCACCTCAAACTTGTACCCAACTCCCCAGACAGTGCTTAAATAGTCAGGCCCATTGTCTCTTCCTAACTTCTCCCTGAGCTTTTTCACATGGGTATCTACTGTTCTTAAATCCCCAAAAAAATCATAGCCCCAGATGGCCTCTAGTATCTGTTCTCTGGTAAATACCCTGCCCGGTGAGCTTGCCAAATAATATAACAGGTTGAATTCTTTTGGAGTCATGCTTACTTCCTGGTTATCCACCTCTACTTTTCTTGCAATGTGGTCAATAACCAATCTGGGAAATTTAAGTGTTTTTTCCTGTTTATCGCCAGGTAAAGTCCTTTTTAGCAGGGCTTTGACCCTATGAGCCAATTCCCTTGGACTAAAAGGCTTTACAACATAATCATCACACCCCAGCTCAAAGCCGAGTATTCTCTCGTATTCCTCTCCCTTTGCAGTAAGCATTATTATAGGTTTGTCATTAAACTTACGTATTTCCTTAACCAGTCCAAAGCCATCAAGACCAGGCATCATCACATCAACTATAAAAAGGTCATAAGCAGTAGTTTTAATTTTCTCTAAAGCCTCTTTGGAATTGGCAGCCTTATGGGCATTATAACCTTCTTTTTTGATATATATTTCTACCAGATCTCTAATTCCTTCTTCATCATCTACTATTAATATGTTTGGTAGTGTCATTGTTTCACCCCCTGTTTGGCAGCTATGGATATTCAACTATATCATAGGGCATTAATATAGTGTAAATGTGATGGATTTATGAACAATTTGTGATTACTTTTATTCATTATATTTTTTATTCATTATATTTCGCCGGTATAAGCAGTACAGGTATGGGGGAGTAGCGGGATACCTGGAGACTAAGACTGCCTAAAAATAATTCCTTAACAAATCCCTTACCCTGACTTCCCATGACCACAAGAGAATATTCTTTATTATTTTGTATCATATCCAGGATTATCTCAATAGGTCTGCCTGTTGGTATTTTTATTTGAACGTTATGTGAACCAGCCTTTTCAAGTCTGGCTTTAATCCCATCTAGTTTGGCTTTAGTTTCTACATTCCAACTGGTTTCAATACCGTCAAGCATTTCATATGATATTTCTCTGGTGCTTTCTAAAATATATCTTTTAAACCTATCGAGTTCATTTATATGTACAATAGTAACGGGACATTTTGTTTTCTCAACTATAGATTCTAAATATTTTAATGCTTTTTCTGCTGTTTCAGAAAAGTCAGTAAGGTATAAAACATGGTTAAAGCTGCTCTTGCAAGCTAGTTCTACCTTATTACCATCTTCATCAGTATTTAGCCTGACTAGAAACACAGGTTTTTTGGACAAACTGATTACTTCAGAAGATATACTGCCCAGGGCAGCCTTTTCATATATTCCCTTCCCATGTGAACCAATTACAATTGCTGATACCTGGTGTTTTTCAGCCAGCTGGTTAATTTTTCGTGCAGGAATACCAGTTGTTGACACAGTAATAGCTTTAATACCTGCCCCTTGAAAAACAAGTAATTGCTCCATCAAAGTAGGGTTTTTTTCAACAAAACTTTTATCAGCTGCATTAACACCTGGTTTAGGAAGTGCAATTATAGGTCTGATATTAGCTAAAACCACTTCTTCTACTCCCAAGCTTTTCAAATCTCCTGCACAGCTAACAAGGGCATTTGATGCCTGTGAAAGGTCAGTACATACTAATACCTTTTTAAACATAGTTATTAACCCCCTTATTATTTTTATTTTTAATATTAAACAACTTACACTCAGCCTTAATAAAAACCTTTTAATTCATATAATCTTCGAAAAATATTCACATTAAGTATACATATTATTACTGTTTAATCAAATATTTACCCAGCTTTATTCACTAAAAATACACATTTCAATCAAAAAGTTGCCACAAAGTTATGTTTATATATTATCAACAAAACAATCAAGGAGGAAAATTGTAAATGAAAAAACTATTTGTAATTACTGCATTAGCTTTAGGATTGTTGATTTACTCTGGTCCAATTTTGGCCACCAACATGGTGTCAAATATGGCTACTGAAAAGGGCGGTCTTGCAGTTGCTGAATGTGCTAAAAGAATGGGTGGTTTACAGCAATGTGCTACACAAAACATAAACGGCAGCTGCATGAAATAGTAATCCAGGTGATGGCTGTGTCTATGCCATAATTATGGGTATGATCAAGGGAACAGCTCCAAATTGTGATTGTTAGGCACCAACTTTTTGGGAACCATGTTATAGAGAAAAAGGCAAGGCCCCTGGGCGGCCTTGCCTTTTTCAAGTTAGAGCTTATTACATATTATGAGTTTTAGCAGTATTGCTCCTGCTGTTTTCCAGCTTATTTAAAGATGCTTCCTCAAGAGCCAGTGACTTGGTTAATGTATACATTATAAATACCATGATGATAGTAAAGGGGAAAGCCAGAGCAAAAGCAATGGTCTGTACAGAACTTAATCCCCCAGTTAAGATCAACATTGAAGCAATGGAACCGGCTATAGCGCCCCAGAATACCCTGGAACCTGATTTTGGTTCCAAATCCCCACCTGATGTCATCATACTTACAACAAGGGTAGCAGAGTCAGCAGAAGTTATAAAGAAAATTGTAACTACAAACATGGCCATTAATGATAGAAGTTCCGTTGCGGGCAAATTATTAAACATTGCAAATATAGCACTAGTCACATCTGCAAAGGTAGCCTCAGCGATACCTCCAGCACCAAATCTCTCCATATGAATAGCCGTACCACCGATTATACTAAACCAAATAAAGCATAGGAGTGATGGAGCTACCAGGATACCCACAATAAATTCTCTTATAGTCCTTCCCTTGGAGATCCTGGCAATAAAACTGCCCACAAAGGGTGTCCAGGTAATCCACCAGGCCCAGTAAAACACAGTCCAGGCACCAACCCAACCATAGCCAGTATGTTCAGCTACTGCACCTTGAGCATCTACAAAAAAGCTCATCCATACTATGTTCTGTATGTACTGCCCCAATGATTCAGTAAAGAAGTTTAATATATACCTTGTTGGTCCTAAAAACAAAACAACAAGCATTAGAATTGCAAATGCCACCATATTTATATAGCTCAACCATTTTATGCCCCTATTAATCCCTGTTACAGCAGAAATTGTAAATAGAGTTGTTACAATTGCTACAAAAACAATTGATATTGTACTTGTATTGGGAGTACTAAACATTATATTCATACCAGTAGTTACCTGCATGGCACCCAAGCCTAAAGAAGTAGCCACTCCAAAAAGGGCCATTACAACTGTAAACGTATCTATGGATTTTCCAATTGGACCTTTGATTCCCTCTTCTCCTAGAATTGGAGAAAAGCAGGAACTAATCAGACCTGGTAAGCCCTTGCGGAACTGAAAGTATGCTAATCCAAGGGCAACAACACCATAAATAGCCCAGGCATGCAAACCCCAGTGGAAAAAAGTATACCGCATGGCCTCAGATGCTGCAGAAGCAGTATTTGATTCACTTAAGGGAGCTCCCGCAAAATGGTATATTGGCTCTGCAACTCCCCAGAAAACCAACCCTACACCCATGCCAGCAGCAAATAACATTGCAAACCATGCAGCTGTACTAAACTCAGGTTTTTCGTCATCTTTTGCTAGTTTAATATTGCCATATTTACTAAAGGCCAGGAATAAACAGAAGATAACAAACCCAGATACTGCAAGGAGATATGTCCACCCAAGATTATCAATGAAAAAGGAAAACAAGACACCAAAAACTTTAGATACAGCTTCTGGATTAGTTGAAGCTATTAACACAAAAATCAGACAGATGATAGCCGAACTCCAAAAAATAGCTTTGTCAATCTTTCCAAAAAACTTGTCCATTTATAAACCTCCCATTTCATTTTTTAAAAACCAATTATACTCTCTATAACACCCCCTTTTAATTCTGTAATTTCTAAATTTTTTGTTAATTGATAAGGAAAAATTTAATTCCAGGTGAGATAATATGGTATTTTCTATTCGCAGTATACAAGTTATCTACAACCTATCTATAATAGCATCTATTTTAACCTTTGCTTTTTCTGGCAAAGGTTCTGAAATATGGTTTTCTATAATATATCTAGCTTTTTCCATGGCCCTTTCTCCACAAGTAATTTTTCCTTTATCACACCAGACTTGATATTGATTTTTATCTAATATTTTTGGTATCCAAAGCTCCCTTTTAAAATTATTGAATGTATGTTCATCTGTTACAAAATGTCCTGCGGGACCCACCTTTTTAATTACTTCCAAAGCTAGAGTAACATCATTTACTTCCACACCTCTAACCATTCTTTTAACAAACCCAATAATTTCATCACACATTACCAGCTGACCTGCACTGCTTGTAGTACCTCCTTCAAGATAACCAACATCATGAATAAGGTTAGCACCACTCATGGCCGACATCATAATTGAGGCTGTAGCTTCAATGGCCGACTGCTCGTCCAGAGCTTTTGAATCACTGCACCCGGCTGTCCCCCACATTGGTATCTTGTAATAATGCGCCATTTCTGCAAAAGCAGCATGCATCAAGTTAAACTCAGGGTTTCCGTAGCTCATAACCATGGTGTTCATATCTGTAGGTGCGGGCACACCTCCCATAACAAAAGGCGCCCCCTCTCTAACAAGCTGATGGATAACTAACCCACTTAAGCATTCGGCCAGGGCCACTATGACTGTGCCAGCTAATGTAACCGGTGAAGTTCCACCAGCCATTGGTGCCGATACATATATAGCCGGCAGATTTTTTTCAGCTGTAAATACAAGTTTTTCAATGGCTTCTTCTGAATGCTGCAGAGGGGTATTGGAAGTTGAAAACAAGGATATGAAGGGATATTTTTGCAGCTCTTCCAGGTCACCAGCAACAGCCAAGCATATATCCACAATTGTCTCAAGGTTTTTTGCATTAAACCCCCAGTGTATAATTGGTTTAGTGGTGTTTTCAAGTAATGCGTGCAGTAAGTGAATATCAGCAATTTCTGTTGGGACATCCTTGATAGTTCCAAAATCCATTGCAAAATCTATATTAGGCAAGGCATCTATAATTTTAGCTGCATTTCTAGTATCCTGCTTTTTGGGGTAACGCCTTTCACCGGTATAGGGATCTATTGTATAAGTAGTGGACGGTCCTGGTCCAAAGTAAAAATTTTCCCCTTCCAGTCTCATTTTTCTGTTTCCCTTTCGATCATATAAAGCAACACTTGAAGGTGTAGTAGATATGGCTTTTTCCACAAGTGCAGGTGGAATCCTAACCTGATTGCCATTTACAAAGGCTCCTGATTTCTTTAACAGCTCAAGGGATCTTTTTTCCTGAACAATTACACCTGTGTCAGATAACACTTCTAAAGTGGCATAGTGGAGTATATCACACTGTTCCCTGGAAAGGGTTTTAAATTGAATAGTACTATTACTTTTATAATTGCTGCGCATTATAAGTACCTTCCTTCTCTTATTCAGCTAGTATTATATGGTCTATCTGGAAACTCTAATTTGATGCTTTTTCATGCGATAATGCAGGCTTTGCCTGCTGATGTTCATAAGCCTTGCTGCAAGGGATATGTTGCCTTTTGTATCCTCTAATACTGTTATGATTTTGTTTTTTTCTACTTTTTCAATCTCACTATCTAGTGGATTAAGGTTAAATTTTCTCGTTAAGGGTTCCTCTTTAATTGTAATTGTAGATGTAACCTTCATATATTCAGGAATATGCTCAATGGTTATTTCAGTTTCTTTGCTGCTAATTAAAGTAATTGCACATTCTAGTGCGTGTTCTAACTGGCGTACATTGCCTGGCCAATTGTAGCTTTGAAATACCCTTAGTAAATCATTTGCTGCAGTATAATGTCCCTTGGCAAGCTTTGTGCTGACTTTTTTAATAAAAAAATCTATTAGATATGGTAAATCATCGGTTCTTTCTCTTAGTGGAGGTATACCCAAACAAACAACACCCAGTCTGTAAAACAGGTCACTCCGCAGCAAACCCTTTTCAATGGCTTCCAGTGGTTTCATGTTTACGCTGCTGATAATTCTGGGATTCACTTCAATGTCTGTCATGCCGCCTACTCTTCGTATTTTCTTTTCCTGAAGAACACGCAAAAGTTTTGCCTGCAGCAATAAGGACATTGAGTTAATCTCATCTAAAAACAAGGTTCCATCACTTGCCTGTTCAAAAAGCCCTGGCCTATCTACAGCTTCAGTATAAGCCCCTTTGACAGTTCCAAAAAGAATACCTTCAAGAAGGTTCTCTGGAATTGCAGCACAATTGATAGCTACAAAGGGGCTTTTTGCCCGACAGCTTGCATTATGAATGCTTTGGGCGAAGAGCTCTTTTCCTGTTCCAGTTTCTCCATATATTAAAACTGGTGACTGGGTAAATGCTGCCCTTTTGGCCAAAATCTTAATATCACATAGACTTTGGTTATGCCCAATTATATCTTCAAAATTATGGCTTGCTCTACGTACGGGTACATTGTTCAATTCCCTGTGACCATTATTCTCAAGCTTTTTTATAAACACAACAGAAGCATCAGCACTATCTAACCACTTCTTTTTTACGTCATATTCCTTTTCAAAAATATGATTAGCCAGTACCCCTTCAATATTTTCGCCTATTATGCTTTTTACCTTTTTTGAAAATATTAAATTGGCTGCATTGTTGCACCAACTAATCACTCCTGTATTGTTATAAATAATTACTCCCTCTGCTATTTCATTTAAGATTTCCTTGTACATTTCAATGTCTGCATTATTATTCAGAGTCATCTTCCCATCCCCCTGGAATTAGCAAAATCTAAAATCTTATTATTTTAAATTTTACGAAAATATATAAAGAGCAAAAACCATGCCATCTTGTACAGGCTTATTTCTACAAAATTAATGCAAAATAGCTTTTCATATCCATGCAAAATATTATTGCATGGTTTAATATTTTGTCACTTTAAGCTAAAAAAATTGCGTTCTATTTTATGCCATATTTTTTCATTCGATATTGCAGGCTCTGCCTTTTAATATTCATCTGCTTAGCTGCCTGGGAAACATTCCAATTGTTTTTTTCTAAAGTTTTTAACAGCACTTCTTTTTCAACTTTTTCCATGGTAGCTAATAAAGGTTCCTCCTGAAGAGTGATGCTTAAACTTTCTTTGTCACAATATCTGTTATCTAATTTACTTTCCATATGACGAGGCAAATGTTCAATGGTTATAATTTCTTCATCTTCCTGCATGATATTCATTGCTGATTCAATAGCATGCTGCAGTTCTCTTACATTTCCAGGCCATGAATATCCCAAAAACATTTCTGTGACCTTGGGAGATATATTTTTAATATTCTTGTTAAGCATCCTATTGTAAGCTGCTATAAATCCCTTTGCCAAAGGTATAATATCTTCTTTTCGGTTTCTAAGAGGTGGTACTTTCAAGTAAACTACACCCAGGCGGTAAAATAAGTCCTCTCGTAACAGTTGTTTTTCAATAGCTAAAGCAGGCTCTATGTTGATATTGGTCACAATTCGCACATCCACAAGGACTTCATCAATGGCCCCAACCCTACGCAGGGTTCCTTCCTGCAGAACTCTTAGCAGTTTTGCTTGCAGTCCCAGACTCATAGAATTTATTTCATCAAGAAGCAGGGTGCCACCCCTGGCCTGTTCAAAGAGACCTGGTCGGTCAACGGCCCCCGTGTAAGCTCCCTTAACAGTTCCAAAGAGTATCCCCTCAAGAAGATTCTCAGGAATAGCCGCACAGTTAATAGCTATAAATGGTGCCGATGCCCTTTGACTATAGTTATGGATGCTCTGGGCAAACAACTCCTTGCCGGTACCTGTTTCTCCGTATATTAAAACAGGAGAATTTGTCCTGGCAGCCCTTTTAGCCAGTGTAACCGTATGCTTTAGAATAGGGCTATTCCCCATTATGTCTTCAAATACATACCTGGCAGACTTTTTAGAACCGCTCCTGGCATTTTGTTTTTTGTTCTCAAATAACTGCTCCTGCAGCTCAATAATTTTATCTGAAAGCTCTTTAATCTTTGAATAATCTCTTTGAATGGAAACAGCTCCTATAACTTTATCTTCTTTGAAAAGGGGATATGTGTTACACATTATGTTTAGGTTTCTGCCTGTAAATGTAGTATAGTTCTGATGTCTATCTATAATAGGCTTACGCAGTCTCATTGTTTGAATCAACAAGCTTGTTTCTTCGGATAAATTGTATACATGAGTCACATGCTTTCCAATTACCTGTTCCTTCAATAAACCATCTAAACGTTGGTT
>JAGXSK010000047.1 GCA_018333845.1 Clostridia bacterium
GGATTATAATACTCATCATAACCCTTCAATGTGTAGCTAGCTTCTTCGTTAATTAACAGTAAATCTGCCCCGCCAATAAGCAAGCCTTTTAATTGTCCCTGTGGCGCTTTTGAATAAATGCCTATGGCATTAACCACTAGACGCTCCTGGGGCTGTTCTGGAGCAAAAACTCTTCTCGTATCCCATTCCCCAAGTGGCCTTGACACCATTGTAGCAGATCCGCCACCGTCAAGGTTTATGGCCCTCCAGGCACCAATTTCTTCAAAAAATTTGGACAGGTTGGTCAGGCTTAACCCAACACTAATAGGGGTATTCCTTTCAACTCCAACTAGATATAAGGTTTTTCCATCCCTGGAAATTCCGGCAGCTGTCCTTGCACGAACACCGCCTAAAGCTGCAAGATCCCTGGTATAAGGAACCAATACTCCATTGTCAACAAGTAACGCATGCCCCCCCACTACCATGGTCCAATCCCTGTTGGGATTAATGGAATACTGGATGTCTACCATGTCACCAGGCTGGAAGTTATCTGCAATAAACCTTGCTGCCTCACCATGGCCTCTTAAAATATAAGTCCCCTGGGGAACCGGATAATCAAAGTACCTCCCTGTTACTATCTCTACAACCCTGCCATCTTTTACAAGCATCTCTGTGGGAGTTGTCCAACTATCATGGCCCCTGGTCGTTCCTCCCCAGAGATCATTGTAAAGATGCAGCTTGTTGGCATGGCTGTGAATCCCTGCCGGTTCTTCCCAATATACTGTTTTATTCAGCCCTGAAAGCTGAAACTCCACTCCTGTAGGTGCTGTAACCTTTCCTTGAAAAGAAAAAGGTTCTATGTAAGCTGTTCTATCCCTGGTTATACCCAAAGCAAAAATACCTTGAAGCACTGCTGGAGAGGAAACAAGCCGGGAACCCATTACCATTGGTCCAATTGGCACTCCCTCTGCCCTTGTATTAAAGAAATCTCCATTAATTGCTGCTGCTGCTCCAGTATTCCTTGCCATGGCAGAAACGTTTAGTCTCTGGGTTAGCCTTCCACCCCCTGGAATTACTTCCACATGGACATGGGGGTTATTTAGATCTACCTCAATAACATTGATATTTACATGACCACTTGAAGACTGCCATTGATACTCCTTGAGTACCGCTCCAGAGGTAATTGGTGTGGTTTCCTTCAACTCTGGCCTTGAAGTCTGTGCCATGGCCTGCATCTTTGTTGTATGTACAGGCAGAACCATAAATATGGCAATTAATAAAGCTGTAATAAGCCTGATCATTATCTTTCCTCCATTCTTTAAGAAGATTTGCTGTTACTGGGCAGGTCTCATATATAATTAGACTGAAGGAACGGATATATTGTTCCAACAATTTACCATTTTTATCAGCCAATTTCCAAAGACAGTTTACTGCCTTCACCACCTAACTGGGCCGGCGTGACAATGAGTTTCCTTGTCATCTGGTTTCTCATTTCCTGAACATGGCTGATAACGCCTATGGAAAGTTTCTCCATTTGCAGTCTCTCCAAAGCTGAAATAACCACCTCCAGCAGGTCTTGATCTAAAGAGCCAAAGCCTTCATCTAAGAAGAAAAATTCCAGGGGATATGTACCCCTTAACTGTATCTGGGATGAAAGGGCCAGTGCCAGGGAAAATGATACTAGAAAGGTCTCACCCCCAGATAATGAAGTTACAGGTCTTTTAAAGCCCCCATTGGCATCGTCTCTGATAATGAAGCCGCCATCTCCATCTACCTCAAGGGTGTAACGATTATTTGTAAGGTCTCCAAGTCTAATAGATGCTATCCTGGCAACATTTAGCAGGTGTTCCTCTGCCATGAACTCCACCAGGGCATTGCCAGTCAAGACTCTCTTTAAGTCTTTTAAAAGATTTTCATATCTTTGAAGTCTGCTGGTTTCCTCTTCAAGCTGCTGCCACCTCATGTGCTTATCTTTAATATCCTGCAGGACCCTTGCTGCTGCCCCTTTTTCTTCTAGGCACTTCTGATAATTCTCCATGGAGGCTTTTAACTGGTCTTGAACAGCATGCCACTCATCTTCAGATAGTGTTTTTTGTTCAAGGAGCGTCTGCAAATCCCTTTCCCTTTCCAACAAGGCTTCCAGCTTTTTGTTATACCCTTGCAGCTTATCCATTAGCTCGTCACGAACATCTACAGGGCGCAGCGAATTTCTGGCATCCAGCTCATTTGCAAAGCCCTGGTTCTGTAAGCTGCTAAGAAGCTTCTGTATTACAACATCTAACCTGTATTGGGTATTGGCAAAATCAGCCTTTAAGGTAGTTAACTTCTTTTCAGCCTGAGCCTTTTTTTCTGCAACCATATCCAGGTTAAGCCTTGCCTTTTCCCTTTTATCCTTTAAAGCATCCAATTGTATATTCGTTTCTGTTAATAGTTTTTCGGCAGTATCTCCAGCTGTTATACTATACAAAAGAGCCTTCTTCTGCTCATAAATAGTCTTTAACTGGCTTAAATTGGTGTTCATCTCAGCCTCTTGAAGCTGTTTCACCTTTAACTCATTTTCTGTTTTTTCGAGCAATACAATTGTATCTTCCACTTCCTGCTCAATCTTTTCAAGGTGAATTTTGAGCTGAGCCGCTTTTTTATCCACTTGGTCGAGCTTTATCCACTGATTAATTATATCTGATACTTCCATACTTCCCCTTGCTTTATCCAGCTCAACACCCTTTTCAGCTAACCTCTGCCGGAGTAAAGCAACCTTCCCCTCTGCCTCCTTCATATTGTCATGGAGGCTCTGGGTACGGCTTAAAAGAATTTCTTTTTTAGAACGTACCCCATTGACCTTTTCCTTGGTCTCTGCAGCAAGCTGCTCCAGGCCCTCCTTTCTTTTTACCCACAAGGCAATCTCCTTTTCCTGATTCTCAAGCTCCAGGGTTTGTCTTTCATATGTCACCTTAAGCTCATGGGGGTCAAGCCCCTGCCATTTAGCAGGAAGTTTACTTCTTTCCTCGAGCACATGAGCCTCTTTCTCTTCCAGGAGCAGTTCCTCTTGCTTAAGCCTTTCCTGTAGGCTATCCATGGATAGCTGAAGCTGGTAGATACTTTTTTCACTTACTGTCAATTCTTCTGATGCTTTATCAATGGACTGGCTGCACCCTGCCAATTTCCCCCTTAATATATTTATTTCCTCCATACTTTCATCTGCCCGGGCTGGTGCAGGATGCTCCCTGGAACCGCAAACTGGACAAGGCATGCCCACTGTTAGAGACTCAACAAGCAAGCCTGCCAGGCTATCTCTTTCTTTATCCTTTAATTGATTTTCCAGGTCAGCTTTTAGTTCCTTCAAAGCCTTGAGGTCTGTTTCTAGTTCTCTATGGTTTGCATTCATCAGCTTGAGGTTTTCCACACCTGCAGATAAATCCTTTGTTAGAGATTTTGTTTTTTCTTTAATACCCTCAATCTCTTTTTCTAATCGTATAACCTCATTTACATGGTGAAAACTCATGCCCAGGGACTTTTTCTTCTCCTGAAGCTCCTTTTCATCTCCGGGGCTTCTTTTTTTCTCATCTTCAAGGCTTTCTAGAACACTTTTTTCCTCTAAAACTGCTCCTGTCAGGAGCCCCTCTGCCTGCTGCAGTTCTTTTTGGGCTTTCTCATACTGATTGTTTTTGAGATTTAATTCTTTTTCGCCTTCTTCTATAAGGACTAAAATATCCTGATACTGTGTATATACATTGTAGGAAATATTAACCTGCTGCCTCTTCTCAGGAGCAATGGTATTTTCTTTTATTAAATTCTTTATTTTGTTTTGCTCACTAGTTTTTGCTTCCCTATTGGACCTCAGCTCCTGGCTTCGTTTTTCCAACTCTGTTATCCCAGCTGTGCAGGCTGCTTTGCTTTTGTTTATTTCCCGTCCCTCAGCTGCCAAGGCTTCAATATCCCTTTCAAGGGCTTTAGCCTCCTCCAGCTTTGCTTTTTTCTCAATAAGCAGGGGCTGTTTTTCTTCCCATTCCCCCTGGGTATCTAAAAAAGCTTCTTGAAGGCTTTTTACCTGCCCTTCAGTTTTATCAAAGTTCTCCTGGGCTGCTGCCAATTCTCCTGCCTGGGTGCCTTTCAATTTATCCAGATGCTCCTGTTCCTCTAACAGGTGTCTAATAGCCTCGGCCCTTTCAGCCCTGGTTAGTTCTTTTTCAGATTCTGTCATTTCATTTTCTTGTTCCAGTAAAAGCTCTTTATCCTTAATTATGTCCTTGAGCTCTATCTGCTTTTGCCAGATTTCCCTGCACTCATCATGGTTTTTTTGTGCCTTTTCAAGACCATTCTTGCTCATGGACTCTAATTCTTCTGCTTTTGCCAATGCCAGTTTTGCCTTTTCCAGGGCTGTTTCTGAAGCATCACCCAAGCCCTGCTTTTCACGTTCTATCCCATCCAGGGCACTGGCTGCTGCCTCGTTTCTTTTTTTGACCTTTTCCTGAAGCTTGTCCCCATAGGCTTCAAGGTTAAAAAGCCTCTGGAGCATCATTCTGCGGTCACGCCCTTGAAGGGATAAGAACTCTGCAAATTTACCCTGGGGAAGGACAACTGCCCTGGTAAAATCATCTGCAGTAAGCCCTAAAATCTCAATAACGCCTTGATCAACATCCCTGGTCTTATCGGCAAGGACCTTTTGACCAAGCTTATCCTCTTCAATTAAACGGCAGCTGCCGCTTTGAACTGTATTTTCACCTGCTTTTTTAAACTGCCTTTCAACAGTATACCTTTTTGAGTTATTCCCGGAGTTTAGCTCAAAGGTAAAGGAGACATAAATCCTATTAGAGTTATGGTTAAGAATCCCCTGGGTATTCCTGGGTGCCCTTTCCACTTTTCCAAAAAGAGCCAGGGTTATGGCATCTAAGACTGTGGATTTGCCGCTTCCTGTTGGACCAAATATACCAAAGGTACCCCTTTCACACAGCTTTTTAAAGTCAACCTCCTGGAGATTTTGATAGCTGTGCAGTCCCTGAAGCTTTAATTTTATAGGCTTCATGATACAGTTTCCACCTCCTTAACCCTTTCTTCTTGCTCTTCATTTAAAAGCTCCAAAAATAAATTCATAAGCTCCTCGCCAGGTTCAATTCCCCCCGATCTGTTTATATAAAACTGCTTGAACAGCTCATCAATGGCCATACTTGAACGTTCTATTCCAGTCATGGTAGAAGTATTGTCTTCAGAAATAAAAACTGGCCTTATGGCTACAATACCTGGATGGGCTTTTTTAATTGATGACAATTCTTGATGATTCATCATTTCTTTTAGATGGACCTCTATCTCTATCCAGGCATTGGCATTTTTCCCCTCCTCACACCACCCAATAACCTCATTAACCCCTCCCTTTGCTGCCCATCTCACAAGAGGCTTCCCGCTATTAAGATGAATGCTCTGGACATGAGCCGGAGTACCAGGCTGTACATCTACTATGTAAACAGATTTGGTCTGATTTGCTTCCGAAAAGCTGTAGGCCAGGGGAGATCCAGAGTAATAGGCTGGAACGTCAGACCCACCCACTCTCTGGGGCCGGTGAAGGTGCCCCAAAGCTGCATATTGAACTGCAGGGGGTATGGCATCTGGATAAACTGTGCAGGCTCCTCCTAGATGCAGGCTTCTTTCTGAATCAGAAGTTTTTCCTCCAGCAGTATAAATATGTCCAGTCAAAAGATTAACTGTATGGGAGCTAAGATTTTTAGAAGCAGTCAGCAAGAGATTTTTTACACACTCTGAATAAGCCTGCTGCATTTTTTCTTCATCCAGCTCAAAGCTGATAATTTCCTTGAGCCTTGCCTCTGAAGGGTAAGGTAGGGTAAGTACTACAGCACCATGCTCACAGCCAGGTACATGGACCTCAAGCCAACCAGGGCCAGAGCTTACACAGCTAGCCTTGCCATGCAGAATCTGGGGTTGAATCACGCTTCCAGGCAGACCTGAAAGCAATATGCCCTGACG
>JAGXSK010000048.1 GCA_018333845.1 Clostridia bacterium
CGAGCAGTTAGTACAGTTAAAGAAGTAAAAGAAGTAAAGCCTCGTATTAAAATGCTTTCTGAAGGAATGGCTTTATTGCTTAAAATAACAATAATCCCAGATACAAACGTTCCCAATGTAACCAGGGAGATTCAGGAAAAGGTGTCACAATATCTAAAAGAATACTGTGGTATTGAGGTTTTTGATGTGGAAGTAGTAGTTGATAAGATAGCTCAGCCAGTTAGAAGTAGGGTAGATTAAGAGGTGTAATTTATGGACTGGAGCAAAATTGTTGTAGATGTTTTAACTTTCCATAGAGGTAAACTAATTGGTGCTACTCTTGGCCTGGTTTTTGGTTTGTTTACCATACTATTTGGATTCTGGAAGGCATTTTTTCTTGCTATATGTATTTTTGTAGGGTACTTTTTAGGACGCAGAATAGACGAAAACAAGGATTTTAAGGCTCTTATAAAAAAGATTTGGAGCGATTCATAGCAATGGTCAGATAGGAGGATGCTGTTTTGAGCAGAAAGGTTGCCAGGGAAAAGGCCATGCAGACCCTTTTCCAAATAGAGCTAACAAATGTTAACCCTGAAGAAGCAATGAGAAATGTATTAGAAGAACCTGAGCTTGATGAACAAAGCAAGGTCTTTGCCCGAAGATTAATTCTAGGAACCCTAGAAAAACTTGATGAAATAGACAAGAAAATTAGAGAAAATGCACATAAATGGCAACTTGAACGTATAGGAAATGTTGAAAAGACAGTCTTAAGGATAGGAACCTATGAGATCCTGTATGTAGAGGATGTACCAAATGCAGTAGCAATAAATGAAGCAATTAACCTGGTCAAGGTTTTTAGCACAGAAAAAGCAGCTCCCTTTGTTAATGGAATTTTGGACAAAATAGCTAATGAAAATAGAGGGTGACATTTTGTTTTTAGGTTTAGATACAAGCTGTTATACTACTTCAGCAGCTGTAGTGGACAAGAATGAAAGTTTGGTATGGCATAATCGCAAACTACTGCCTGTACCAGAAGGGGAAAAGGGACTTTCACAATCAGAAGCACTATTTAACCATCTAAAAAGGCTGCCCCAGTTATTACAAGATACTGGCCAGCTTTTTTGTTATTCCCAAATACAGGCCGTATGTGCAAGCACTCGACCACGTCCCCAGGAAGATTCATATATGCCGGTATTTACCGTTTCTCAAAACATTGGGATGGTTATGGCAACATCCCTTGGTGTTCCCTTTATTGAAACCAGCCATCAAGAGAATCACTTAAGGGCAGGTATCTGGTCTGGGAAAATACCATGTGAAGAATTTTTGGCACTTCATGTATCAGGGGGCACTTCAGAGCTGCTAAAAGTATTCTGGGAAAAGGGACGTACATTTAAAATAAACCTACTTGGGGGAACCATTGATCTTCATGCAGGTCAATTTATAGACAGGGTGGGAGTAAAGTTAAACCTGCCCTTTCCTGCTGGTCCACATATGGAAAGAATTGGACTTGATGGTGATAAGGGTTTGGTAATACCATCATGGGTAAAAGATTATTCCATTAGCTTTTCAGGTCCGGAGACTGCAGCACAAAGATTAATTGCTGCCAGGGAAAACCCGTCAAACATAGCCAGGGCAGTTGAGAATTGTATAGCAAAGACTCTAGAGAAATTATTGCTTAATGCTGTCAGCAAAGAAAAAATAAATAATATCTTACTGGTAGGTGGAGTCTGTGCGAATACATATATAAAAGAAAGACTAAAAAAACGGTTAGAACATAAAGCTGTAGGAGCCAAATTATATTTTGCTGCTCCAGAATACAGCAGTGATAATGCAGTTGGAACAGCCTTAATTGGAAAAGACATGCACATTTAGTAAAATACCCGCTGGATTGAAATACTGACTTCATAGTTTCCTTAAAATATGCTATAATTATTTTCGTATTGTGTGCTTGGGGCATATTGAGGAAAAAGCGCAAAATTTGTGATAATTTAGGATGTGGGAATTAACTCCTAATTAAAATTTCTAGAAGTAAAGGGGAATGCATTATGGCTATTGAAAAGGTCACATTTGATGTTAAATTAGATGATGATCAAATGCTGCAAAAGGTTGAGGAGATTGTCACCAGATTTGAAACAAAGCGTGGTGCCGCAATTCCAATTCTCCAAAGTATCCAAACAGAATTTGGATATGTACCAAAACCATCATTAAAAAAGGTTTCATCGCTTACAGGGATCCCAGCCAGTGATCTCTTTAGTATTGTAACCTTCTATGCTCAGTTTAGACTGCAGCCCATTGGAGATAATCTTATTCAAGTTTGTCATGGGACAGCCTGCCACCTGGCTGGAGCTGAGGAAATCACAGGTGCTCTTTTAAGAGCTGCTAAAATCCAAGAAGGTAATACTAGTCCTGACGGAAAGTTTACCATTGAAAAGGTTGCTTGTTTAGGGTGCTGTAGCCTTGCACCTGTTTTAACAATAAACGGTGAAGCCTTTGGTAAGCTAACTCCAGAATCAGCGGTTCGTTTGTTAAAGAAAATCTAGTTGGTTCTACTAACAATTAGTGGAAATAATGAAAATCCCACTAACTGAAGTTTCACTTTATGGGGGAGGCGAATTACTTATGAAAAATACTGTAAATGTTGGAATTGCCAGCTGCGGTATTGCTGCTGGTGCCCAAAAGGTATATGACTACCTTAATGCAAACCTGCCTGATGACAATTCCAAAGTTCATAAAGTAGGCTGTATCGGCATGTGCTTCAATGAACCTTTAGTTGAGGTTACCAACGAAAAGGGTTCATTCCTATATGGAAATATAGACGAGAAAAAGGCTCAACGTATTATAGATGAACATTTAAAGGGTGGACAGCCAATAAGTGAATGGTTGGTATATTCCTCTGTTGAAACAATTGGAGATGGTGACTATATATCCAAGCAAACAAGAATTCTCCTTAAAAATAGTGGTGCAATAAATCCTGAAAGCATTGACAGCTACCTTTCAGTTGGCGGTTACCAGGGGTTTCATAAAGCGGTTACTTCAATGACACCAGAAGAAGTAATTGAAGAAATAGAAAGGTCTGGTCTAAGAGGCCGTGGTGGAGCAGGCTTTCCCACTTACCTTAAATGGAAGTTTACCCGTCAAACTGACAACTTTTCAAAATATGTTGTATGTAATGCAGATGAGGGAGATCCAGGTGCATTTATGGATAGAAGCATTCTAGAAAGTGATCCCCACAGCGTTCTAGAAGGAATGGCAATAGCTGCCTATGCAATTGGTGCGTCTCAGGGCTACATCTATATCCGTGCAGAGTATCCACTAGCGGTGAAAAGACTGCTAATGGCTATAGAACAGGCTGAAGAAAAAGGCTATCTTGGTAAGAATATTCAGGGCTCAGGCTTTGACTTTACAATTGAAATTCGTGAAGGTGCAGGTGCCTTTGTTTGTGGTGAAGAAACTGCGTTAATAGCCAGTATTGAAGGTCACAGGGGTATGCCAAAATTCAAGCCGCCCTTCCCAGCTCAAAAGGGATTATGGGATCAGCCCACGGCCATTAACAATGTGGAGACCCTTGCCAATGTGAGCAGAATTTTATATGAGGGAGCAGAAGCATACAGCCAGTGTGGAACAGATAAGAGCAAGGGTACCAAGGTTTTTGCTCTTGCAGGAAAGATTAAGAGAGGTGGATTAATTGAAGTACCCATGGGTATTACAATTAATGATATAGTTTTTGATATTGGTGGAGGCATTTCCTCTGGAAAGCCATTTAAGGCAGTTCAGACAGGAGGTCCATCTGGTGGATGTATTCCAGCGAGCATGGGTGATACACCTGTAGATTACGAATCATTACAGCAAATTGGTGCAATCATGGGTTCAGGTGGACTTCTGGTTATGGATGAGGATACCTGTATGGTTGACGTTGCTCGTTTCTTCCTGGAGTTTACTACAGAAGAATCCTGTGGTAAGTGTACCTTTTGTAGAATTGGTACAAAGCACATGCTTGACATCCTTAATAGGATTACAGAAGGTAGGGGAAAACCTGAAGATCTTGAGCAGCTGGAAAAGCTGGGACACAATATTATCAAGGGCTCACTTTGTGGTTTAGGCCAGACTGCTCCAAATCCGGTTCTGACCACACTAAAGTATTTTAGAGATGAGTATGAAGCCCACGTTAATGAAAAGAGATGTCCTGCGAGAAAGTGTAAAGAGCTTATTGCCTTTAGAGTTATAGAGGAGAAATGTACGGGATGTACTTTATGTAAGAAACAGTGTCCAGTAGAGGCCATTTCTGGCGAAAGAAAAGAGGCTCATGTGATAGATACAGATAAGTGTATTGCTTGTCGTTTATGTTATTCTGCCTGTAAGTTTGATGCAATTGAGATTTATTCAGATGGAATTAAGGCTAATGACTGGGTTGAGGGGAGGGAGTAAACATGGAACAAGTTAGATTACAGATAGATGGTAAAGAGGTTGTTGTAGAAAAGGGAGTTACCATTATTGAGGCAGCAAGGCAGGCCGGAATTGATATTCCAAGCTTGTGCCATGATCCAAGGTTGGAACCCTTTGGTGCTTGTCGTCTATGCTTTGTAAATGTAAAAGATGCTCCAAAGGCGGTAACTGCCTGTTCTACTGTAGCCACTGATGGAATGGTGGTTACAACTGAAGATGAAATATTAGCTGACATTAGAAAGAGTGCATTGGAACTGCTTCTTTCCAATCACCATGGAGACTGTATAGCACCATGTCAGGCAGCTTGTCCAGCCAGCATTGACATTCAAGGGTATATTGCGTATATAGCAGATGGACAGCATTTAGAGGCTGCCAAGCTAATTAAAGATAAACTACCTTTTGCTTCTGCTGTAGGCCGTGTTTGTCCTAGATTTTGTGAAGCTGCTTGTAGAAGACAAATAGTAGATGAACCAGTAGCAATTTGTACCCTAAAGGGTTATGCCGGAGATCAAGATCTAGCTTCTGATGTGCCTTTTACTCCAGAAGTAAAACCTGAAACAGGCAAGAGGGTAGCAGTAATTGGTGGTGGGCCAGCAGGCTTAACGGCAGCATACTATATTGGACAAGCAGGTCATAAGGTGACCATTTTTGAGGGAGAAGAAAAATTAGGAGGCATGCTTCGCTATGGTATTCCTGAATACAGGCTTCCAAAGAAGCATTTAGATAGAGAAATTGACCAGATAATCAAGATTGGCATTGACGTTAAATACAACGTTAGAATGGGCAAGGACTTTACTGTTAAGTCTCTAAAAGAAGATGGTTTCGATGCCATTTTCATAGCCATTGGCTGCTGGGAAAATACAGCAGTTGATCTCCCGGGTAAAGACTTACCAGGAGTATACTCAGGAATTGGCATGTTAAGAGAAGTTATTTATGGCAACAAGGTTGAACTTGGTGAAAAGGTAGCCATCATGGGTGGAGGAAACACAGCCATGGATGCTGCTAGAACAGCAGTCAGGTTAGGCGCTAAAGAAGTTACAGTTATCTATAGAAGAACTGAAAAGGAAATGCCAGCGGATCCAAGAGAGGTTAAGGATGCCAAGGAAGAAGGAATTAAATTTCAATTTCTTACAAACCCAACCAGAATCATAGGCACGGACAGAATTACTGCTGTAGAATGTGTTGAAATGGTACTGGGCGAACCAGATGCCAGCGGAAGAAGGCGCCCAATAGTAAAAGAAAACTCAGAGTTTCAGATTCCAGTTGATTCACTAATCTTGGCTATTGGCCAAATAGTAGACCTTTCATCCTTAAAGGGTAGTGAAGAGATTGGTCTGGACAAATGGAATTGTATAGGTTCAAAGGAATCGACCATGGTAACAAATGTGGAGGGCGTATTCACCGCTGGTGACTGTGCCACGGGTGCAAGAACTGTGGTTGAAGCAGTTGGTCAAGCCAGAAAAGCTGCTGTGTCAGTAATTCAATATCTAGCTGGTCAAGAAATTGTTCCAGAAATGATGGAATATAATCATACCAAGGGTAAGCTGGAGGAAGTAAATCCTGAAGAATTTAAAGATGTGGTAAGAAAAGAAAGGGTTAAGCAGAATCACCTTGCCCCTGCAGATAGAAGGGATAATTTCAAGGAAGTTGAAATTATGTTTACAGAGGAAATGGCAATGAAGGAAGCGCAGCGCTGCCTATCCTGTGGATGTCAGGATGTATTTGGATGTCGCTTAAGAGATTTATCAACTAGATACAGTATTGCTGAAGAAGACATTATTAAGCTGGGCTACACCCATCCAATCATTGATGATCACAGCTATATTCAAAGAGATAACAACAAGTGTGTTCTTTGTGGAAACTGTGTCAGAATCTGTAAGGAGGTTCAAGGAGCAAGTGCTCTAGGCTTTATCGCAAGGGGATTGGAAACTGTTGTTAAACCAACTCTAGACGAGCCCCTGGCAGACTCACCATGTGAGTCCTGTGGCCAATGTGTGTCCACCTGTCCAACAGGTGCATTAGTTGCCAAAGTTGCTCTTCCCAAGCCAGGACCATGGCGTACTAAAAAGGTTGATACTATCTGTCCACACTGTTCCATTGGCTGTAATATGACAGTTCACATGTCAGGTAATAAGCTGGTTGAAATAGCTGCAGTAGATTCAGAAATAAACAAGGGCAACCTGTGTGTTAAAGGCTCCTTTGAATTCAGTCCAAATTATGTTAAGGAACGCATTACTAATCCAATGGTGCTAAACAGTGCTGGACTTGAAGAAGCTTCATGGGAAACTTCTTTTGAAGCAGCAGTTTCAGGACTGGAAAATGTGGTAGAAACTAGTGGAGCTGACAGTATTGGTGTAGTTGTATCGCCAAAGGTAACTAATGAAACAGCATACATGGCAGCTAAACTGGCTGGAAAAGCACTAGGGACCAATAATTTTCAAGTAATGGGGCAAACTGCACCTGAACTAACTTCATATATTACTGATAATGAGGCTGTATCCTTTGATAAACTAGAAGCAAGTGATCTGATAGTTCTATTCAATGCAGATGTTGCAAATGAGTATCCTGTTATAGCCCAAAGGATTAGAAAAGCTGTAGCCAGGGGTACCTCTCTGGTAATTGTTTCTGACAAGGAAACCAAGCTGGATAGAAGGGCTGTCAGCAGGTTGGCACTAGATGGCATTAAGGATCTAGAAGTTTTAAAACAATTTGTTTCGGCACAGAATGTATTTATTATATGTGATAGCCAAAATGTCACAATAGGCCAGCTAAAATTTTTAAATGATCTAGCTCCAGAAAAAAATATTTCAATTTCAATTCTTGAGCCAGCTGGCAACTATAGAGGTATAAGAATCATTGGAGCTGACCAGGTACCTGATAAAAAGGGACTAAGCTATAATCACATTATAAAGGGTGTTAAGGATGGAACAATTAAAGGTCTTGTCATCATTGCAGATGAGGATGGAATAGATTCACAGCTTCTAGCAAATAATAATATTTTTACAGTGGTTATTACACCTGTTGCTCAAGATGAGCTTGCAAATGCCAGGGTGGTTCTACCTGGTACAGCCTTTGTTGAGACCAGGGGCAGCTACACCAACTCAGAAGGCAAACAGCAGATAGCCGCCAATGCTTTAATGCCTCTAGCTGGCAGGGAAGTATGGGGCATTCTTTCTGAGCTGGTCGCAATAATTACAAAAGAAGACCCAACAGAGTATGATAAACTTACTAGTGAAGTTAATTACCTCTTTTCAAAAACTAATATTGCATGAATTACAGGGTACTGGTAAACTTTAAATAGTTTTATCAGTACCCAATTACTATTATTTTGTTATATTCATTCTTAGGCAAGGAGCATGATTGTGGTTAAGAACCAAAAGGTTTTAACAGTTACCCAGTTAACTGAATATCTAAAAAATATTATTGAAACAGATCCTCGCCTCTCTAACCTATGGTTGAAGGGTGAAGTTTCTAATGTTAGCAAGCCTTCTTCTGGCCATTTATATCTAACTTTAAAGGACGAGTATTGCACCTTAAAAGCAGTAATGTTCAGAACTGATTATGCCCAAATTCCCTTTAAAGTGGAAAATGGTTTTGAAGTTGTTGTAAGGGGAAGAATAGCCATTTATCAAAAGGGGGGCATTTATCAATTATACATACAGGAAATGTTTCCCCAGGGTATTGGCAGTCTAGAACTTGCTTTTCAGCAGCTTAAAGAAGAACTTGCCAATAAAGGCTATTTTGATCCAGCGGTTAAAAAACCCATACCAAAAATGCCCAATAGAATTGGTATAATTACCTCACCAACAGGAGCAGTAATTAGAGATTTTATAAAAGTGGTTCGTAGAAGATTTCCTTCAGTAGACATATTTTTAATACCCACCACAGTTCAGGGTGAAGATGCTCCTCCACAAATAACAAGAGCCATCAAAATCTTCAATGAGGAATTTCCTGTAGATGTGATAGTTCTTGCCAGGGGTGGTGGCTCTCTCGAAGAATTATGGGCCTTTAATACTGGGGAGGTAGCCAGGGCTATTTTTGATTCCAAGATTCCCATTGTATCAGCTGTAGGCCATGAGACTGATTTTACCATTGCCGATTGGGTAGCTGACTTGAGGGCTGCAACACCCTCAGTGGCAGGGGAGCTTGTTGTATTATCTTTAGAGGAGTTAAAGACCAGGCTTAATAAGCTTCAAAGGCATTTATATCAATCTGCTAACAGCTTGATAAAGCATCAGATTGAAAGACTAAATGGCATAGAAAAAAGGCTCCACTTGGCTGGTCAAGGTTTAATATTAAAAAAGGAAAACCAGTTGGCCAATCTAGCTGTTCAACTGGATGCCTTAAGTCCCCTTAAAGTTTTGCAAAGAGGATATTCTGTATGCCAGGATGCTAAAGGGCAAACTATCCTTAACAGCAGCCAGGTAGATGTGGGGGACCAGGTCAATATTATCCTAAATAAAGGTTTCCTTGGATGTATAGTAAATTCAAGAAAAGACTAAACCAGGTTAGTTAGTGAAAGGGTGATATTCTCATGATCCAGGCATTTGAAAATGACATGATAAGGTTAGAGGAAATTGTAAATCTCCTTAATAGTGACAAAATATCTCTACATGAGGGCCTTGAGCTTTTAGAAGAGGGTGTAGGCCTTGTCAAGAAGTGCAATGAACAGTTAGAAAAGGGCAAAGGCAAGCTGCAGATGCTTCTTGAAGGGGATAAGGGTGTTGCTGTTTGGGATGCATGTGAGTTGGAAGGAGATATGTAATGAATTTTGACCTAAAAACCTATCTACAAGAAAAACAAGATTTGGTGAATGAAAATCTAGAAAAGTACCTGCCAGTTGAAGGTGATTATCCTAAAGAAATTGTTGAAGCAATGCGATACAGTCTCATTGCAGGGGGCAAAAGGCTTCGACCAATTTTAACCATTGCTGCCTGTGAAACTATCGGAGGCAAGGCTCAGGATGCCATGAGGGTAGCCTGCGCCATGGAATGCATTCACACCTACTCTCTTATCCACGATGATCTTCCAGCAATGGACGATGATGGCTATCGTAGAGGCATGCCTACCTGTCATAAAGTTTATGGTGAAGCAATGGCAATTCTTGCTGGAGATGGCCTATTAACCTATGCCTTTGAATTATTAACTGATTCTTATGAAGATAATGATACAAATAATAATAGAAACTTAATTAAGATAATTAGAGAGATAGCAATGGCTGCAGGTATCAAAGGCATGATAGCAGGTCAGGTTGTTGATATGTTATCTGAAAAGGGTCAAAGAGAAAAATCTACTGAGCTGTTGGATTATATTCATAAAAACAAGACTGCAGCCTTATTTAAGGCATCTATCAAAAGCGGTGCATTAATAGCTGGCGCCAATGATACAGAATTGGCAGTATTAGACTCCTATGCCCATCATTTTGGTTTGGCCTTTCAAATAACTGATGATATACTTGATATTGAAGGTACCACTAGCGAGTTGGGTAAACCTATTGGAAGTGACGAGAAAAACCAAAAACTTACCTATCCATTATTATATGGTTTAGAAAGGTCAAAGGAAATGGCTATTGACAATGTAAATTCAGCTGTAAACAGCTTAAGTATATTTGGAAGTAAAGCTATTCCCTTAATTTCATTAGCACAATATGTATTAACTAGAAGAAAATAGCGTTGCATTTATTTGAGATGTATGTTATAATTCTTCTCTAATTGGTACTGATAGATGGAGCAGTATCCTAGTCGGGATCCATTTTCTTGAAGACGGGCCTAAAAATCCGTCAAGGGCACATCGATGAAGTTCCTGGTGCTGGCTGCTGACGCCCAGTTGGGGGTTGGTGCTGGGAGTTAAGGGGGCGGGGCGATCTGCAATGGCATGTGGGCGTTGACCCTACCCCCGCGGAGACCCAAGTACGTGGTTTTTGCCCACGGGGCAAAAGGTACGGCTTGGGATAGAAACCTGTATCTTGGTACGTAAGTGCTAGGTGCAGTGTAGCCTGCCTTGAGCGGTGTTAGTGGGATGTAGCACATAGTATTGCATGCTAAAGGGCCCTTTAGTATACAATATGTTACAGAAGCTTCTGCCGCAAAAGAGGATAGAGATTATTGGAACCGTTGAAGAAAATTCCTAGGTTGTTCGTCTTTTTAGATGAGATTTATCAAGGATTAAAGTGCGTGCTAAGTGGCAATCTAGCACTATCTACGGCAACGAGGTAGGGCAGTTCTTAAAGGGAAACCGCT
>JAGXSK010000049.1 GCA_018333845.1 Clostridia bacterium
CTGGTTAAAAGAACTGGGCTACATGAATGGTTCAGGGTGCATCATTGGACTGCCCGGGCAGTGTGAAAGGGATCTGGCTGCAGATATACTATGGTTCAGGGATATGGGTATGGATATGATAGGGGTTGGTCCCTTTGTACCAGCTCAAAACACTCCCCTGGAAAACCATCCCCCAGGCAGCACCTTTATGACCATAAAGACTGTTGCTGCAATAAGACTAATATGCAGGAAGGCCTTTCTGCCTGCAACTACTGCTCTGGAAACCCTGGAAGAAAATGGCCAATTAAAAGCTTTAAAGGCAGGAGCCAATGTAATCATGCTCAACTATACTCCTCAGACTTATAAAAGCAATTACAAAATATACAGCAATAAAAAAGCAATCAAGCTGGAAAAAGCCCTTGAAACCATTGAACAGGCCGGACTAGCAAGGGTTATTGACTCCAACCAAAACAACCAAAGGGACGGTTCTGCTGTCTGATTTTAAAGGAAGCATAATAGCAGCCATAATTGGAATATAAAACAGTGTTTTCGGCCCTGCCCTTATTTGTCTTTTGCACAGACTTGATTGACAGCAAAAAGTAATATTTAGTTAATATTTATGAAAAAATGCCCAGGAGACTGAATGGACGGTCCCCCTGGTTGATAAGAATCACCAAAGTAACCAGCGGAAACCGTCCCCCTGGTTGTCCCCTGGTTGGGAAAGGAATGATAGTTTACATGGATAACATGAACACTACCCCAGTATCATCTCGCCTGCACATAGGAGTATTTGGGCGAAGAAATGCAGGCAAATCAAGTATTATCAATGCACTTACCAAACAGCCGGCAGCCCTTGTTTCTCCTGTTCCGGGCACCACTACAGATCCGGTATTTAAGACCATGGAGCTGCTGCCCCTTGGTCCTGTGGTTTTAATTGATACTGCAGGCCTGGATGATGAAGGAGATCTGGGTGAAATGAGGATTAAACGTACCAATGATGTTCTTAATAGTACTGACGTGGCAATAATGCTGGTTGATGCCATGATAGGGGTAACAGATTTTGAGATTAAACTGGCAGGAATCATACGTGAAAAGAACATACCTGTAATAATTGCCCTTAATAAAATAGATGCTTCGGCGGATGAAGAAATTCAGCTGGAAAAGTGGCAGGATGTCCTGGGCCAGGGCTTAATTAAAATCTCTGCTGAAACTGGGACAGGTATAGATGAGCTTATACAAGAAATTATCAAGGCAGCCCCTGGCGAAGCCCTTGAAATTTCTCTTGTGGGGGATCTAGTCAAGCCTGGAGATTTTGCCGTATTGGTAGTGCCAATTGATTCAGCGGCACCCAAGGGGAGATTAATCCTTCCCCAGCAGCAGGTCATTAGAGATATCCTGGAGCATGCTGCCATTAGTGTAGTAACAAAGGAAACTGAACTGAAACAGACCCTGGCAGGCCTAAGTAAAAAGCCCACCATTGTAATTACAGATTCCCAGGCCTTTCATCAGGTTGCTGCCGAGACACCCCTGGACATCAGTCTGACCTCCTTTTCCATTATCATGGCCCGCCAGAAGGGAGACCTGGTTGAACTGGTCAAGGGAGCCGCAGCTGTAAAAAATCTTAACCCAGGGGATCGTGTACTAATAGCAGAAGGCTGTACACACCATCACCAGGAAGATGATATTGGCAGGGTGAAAATTCCTAAATGGCTTGAAAAAGCCGTTGAGGGCAAATTAGAGTTTGAGTGGTATACTGGCAGGGGATTCCCTGCTAATCTTAAGAGCTATAAGCTGATTGTCCATTGTGGTGCATGTATGCTTAATAGAAAGGAAATGCTGCACCGCCTGTCAAAAGCCAGGGCAAGCAAGGTGCCCATGGTAAACTATGGGGTACTCATTGCCTACCTCCATGGTATCCTGCCTAGAGCTCTAGATTCCTTCCCCGAGGCTAGTGCCATTTTAAAGGAATTAGGGTAAAATAATGGTAAAGAAAATCCGAGAACCCATGCAAAGCTAGTGGTGCTTGGCCATGGGAGAAGGCGCATTATAAACAGGCAGGTGAACACTAATGAGTCTAGAGAAACTGGACGAAATACAAGAAGAAAAGCAAGCAAGAAAGCAGGAAAAAAAGCAAGCAAGAAAAGAACCAGGGAAAAATCAGGATACCAGGATAGCTGTAATAGGAATTGTTATAGGAAACAGGGCGGAAAGTGCTGCAAAGGTCAATGACATCATTGCCAGTTACGGCCACCTTGTAGTTGGCAGAATGGGTATCCCCTACAAGGACAGGGGTGTATCAGTAATATCCTTAATCATAGACGGAACTACTGATGACATAGGGGCTTTAACTGGCAAGTTGGGTAACATCAAGGGTGTAAAGGTCAAATCAGTAGTTGCATACTAAAACCGGGCAAAACATTTTCTGCCCGGTTGTTACCTATTATTCAGATTGTCCATCCACTTCTGCCAGCACTGCCAGCACTGCCAACACTACCAGCAATAGTAAGCCTTCCATGGGAGGAAGTTGGAGCTCTACTATATTTTGGTCATTAAACTGCCCCAGACTTATGTTGACATCTTAAATTTATTCCTGCACTTTGGACATGTAACAATAATGTTACCCTTGTTTTTTGGCACCCTCATACGAGCATTGCACTCATTACAACCAACAATACTATAATCTAAAAGGCTTTCTATTTTTTGTCTGTCAAATCCAACAACCACTTGGTCACCTATTAAAAAGGCTGGTACCCCTTGAAGTCCTCTTCGTGAAAACTCAGCCCTGGCTGTAGAGTCCTCATTTACATCCTGTTCTTCAAAAATAATTCCTCGTTTCAAGAGAAACTCTCTTGCAGTGTTACAGTGTGGTCATGTCCTGGTTGTAAACATGGTAACCTTTTTCAATTGACACACCTCTTTTCCCTTTATATTTAATCCACTTATATTTAGTCTACATTAAAATCATTGGTGCGCAAGTAATAATAAAAATACTGCTGCTCACAGGCAGCTGCTCTGGTTTTTGCCCTTAGAAACATTACAGACTGTAACTAATTTTTAACTTCAAAGGTCATCTTGAAAATTTTATCAATAAACTCTTTGTTTAAGACTTCCCTTGTTCCACTAATTTCATAAGAACCTTCAGTCATAAAACCATATGCACAATAATTTATGATCTTTATAACCGCAATTTTATCATTAAGTCGATTTGTAACGTTTATTTCATTTTTGTACCCATCACTTATAAATTTTAGATTGTTTTCACCGATACTTACTATTAATTCATCACAAACGCCTTTTTTGTACATGGAAACTAGCGTTGGATCCATTTTCTTTATTGGTTCGGTTAATTCCAAAAACTCTTCTTCTATAAAATCAAAAACCTTATTTAAAGAGTTTAGAGTTCCTTCCTCTATGCTTTTGTAAAGTAGTTTTCTCCATTCATTCAAAACCATCACCCTCTACTTATAATTTCCGTTTTAAATCGTCTTACCCACCGAAGCCATATACACTACAAATTCTTCCTCACCATCAACACCAAGCAAGGCATCTGCACCTTCTTGGTCATAAGCTGCTATGGCACAAGTACCGGCACCAATTCCTTCACAGACAAGGTATAGATTTTGACACACGTGACCCACATCAATGGCAATTACTTTATGTGCAGCAAGGCCATATCGCCATTCCATTCTATAGGGAATTGCAGTCCAAATAAAGGTAACTGCTGAATTCCCTGCAAATTTTTGCCCAAAGGCTGCTCTAGTGGTCTTTTGCCTTAGATTATGTGGTGCGGATTCAAAAAGAAGCTGATGAGTCGTGGGCAGGTATCTATAAATCCCCTGTTTTAAACCCTGTATGTTAAAAACAGTTAAGTACGTTTCAAATGCATGGCGGCATCCTGCTGAAGGAACCGTGCGAAGAGCATGCCCATGTGACGGTTCTCCTCTTATACCCTGTGTGGCCCAAAGCAGGAAAGATATTTCTTCCATGGTAAGTGGTTCATCAGTGTATTTTCTTCTGCTCTTTCGTTTTGCTATTGTCGCTGCCAAGTCTATTCCCTTAATATTTTGCAAATTCTCAGGTTTTATTAAGTCAACCTTTACAGCATCTGTACTATGGGGTTTTTCAATGGGAGGGCTTTCTACGCCCATGTTTTGATCAGTTTTAGAAAAATCAATTGCCTTACGGATGGTGTCTTTAAGAAAAAACCTGTATTGCCTTCTTAATTCCTTCTCCACATTACATCACCTGCCTTAAATTAACTATTTCTATTATAACTCATAGTAGCCAGAGTAACCAGAGGGACGGTTCCTTTGGCTGCTTTGCGCTAGTAAGTAAGAGAACTATACCTTTACTATGATTTAGTACACCTTAGTACACTTGACACTTTAGCATCTTTTTGTACACTTGAGCACAAAAAACCAGACAAAAGTGCTGCCCGGTTTCATGACAATATTCTTTTATAGCCAGATTTTGTTTTCTATAAATGTGATTTCTAATTATTCCTAATTGTGCTTCTAAATAAGAAGAACATCCTTAAAAATATTGCCCTTGTCAATAAATTCTAGTTGGACATATTTTCCTTCACCTTCAACTTTCACATCATCCAACAGGTTTTGCCCCTCACCAGCTGAAGCTTCCCCATCAATCTCTCTTACAACCCCTGTTTTAACAACATTCACCTCAACACCTTGCTCCACCGCAAAAATAATATGGGGATAAGTTATGACCTGGGTAACCATTTCTCCTGGTGCAGGCTCTACAATGACAGCCTCAAACTGCAGCTTATTAGCTTCTGTGAGGGTAACTTCCCCTGGTTTCACTTCATATCCACCAGTGGGTTTTTCTCCAAATGCCACCACATAGACATCATAATCACCAAAAGTTTTCTGATGAAGCCCTTTTACAATAATAGATTCCTCAACCCACGTTTTGACTTCATCACCTTTTACAGCACCCAATACCTCTTCCGGCCCAATAAGAATAGGGCCGATATCTGCTTTATCACCAGTATTCTGACACCCAGCTGCAGTAAATACAGTAAATGCGGTAAATATTAAAGCTGCAGCTGCAATAAATAGTAATAGTTTTTTAATCATTACGCAATCACCTCCTATTTGTCCATGTAAAAAACATCTACTTCGGCTACTTCAACTACTACCTTTTCTTACCACGAGATAGCTAATTATATAGACTAGGTGGAGGCCAAAAAAGTTCCAATCCCAAACAATCCATTTTGTCAATTTGTCAAGCCTGACCCATTTCTTGCATCAAATTTCCTTATCAAAAGTTTTACTTCCTCCTGTATTTTCTTTATAATATTCAACTAAATATTTATCTAGTTTTTCACTTATTTTAAGGAGAATATCTTTGCTCATGTTCATATTAACTGCATTCACAAGCAGCCTTCTTGCAACTTCTATCCTATCTATGATTTTCACCTGCCCACTCTCCTGTATACAGCCTTTTACAATTCTACACAATTTTACATTAAAATTGGGCCGTTTGCAAATATAAAATATATGCCTTTGGCATATTTAGATATATTCTAAAGTTCGGTAAAGTAGCCTCAACAAGGGAGTGAATTAACTATGACAGAAAAACATGAACTAGATTTAAAAGCTATTGGACAGAGAATAAGAACTGAAAGAGAAAAGCTTGCACTTTCCCGTGAAGAATTTGCAGAAATCATTGACCTGTCTGATTATTATGTAGGTCAATTAGAACGTGGAGAAAGAAAAATGAGCCTGCCAGTTCTGGTTAAAATCAGTGTTCATCTCCATGAATCTTTAGATTACCTGGTCTTTGGAACAGGCAAGGATACAGACCTATTAAAGGAAGGCAGCAGCAGCTATGGAAAAGCTGACACCAACAAGGGCAGGGAACTTAATCAATTGTTAACAAAATGCTCTACCAGGGAAATAGAGCTTATAGCAAAACTAGTCAAAACTCTAATTCCATATTTAAATTCAAAATAGGGGCAGGTTTTTTGGCATGAGATAAGTATTTTGGAGCTTTCCAAAATACTTATTGAAGCAAAATACCCATTGAAGAATGTAAAACTACAACATCACATGTATTCCATCCCCATAATAATGCAGTTCTTTTTTTCCTTTGCCTTGTATAAAGCTTTGTCAGCTGCCGTTATAAGCTGCTCAACCTCAAGTCCCTTTTCTATTTTTGCAGACACTATGCCTATACTTGCAGTAATTCTGCAGTTGATATTCCCGCAGGAAAAGTCATAGTTTTCTATGGCACTTTTTATTCTCTTGGTAATGTCCATTACTTCCATAGCATTTGTACGAAAAAGAATTATTGCAAACTCCTCGCCTCCCCACCTGCAGATTATATCATTTGCCCTTGTATTGTTTGTCAATATATCAGCAAACTGGTTCAGCACCTTGTCCCCTACCAGATGACCATATGTGTCATTGATATCCTTAAAACAATCAATATCAAGAAGAATAAGAGAAACCTGGGTGTTGGGCTTTAATTCTGACATCTTTTTATAAAAATACCTTCTGCTGTAAAGACCAGTAAGTGGGTCCGTATAAGCTTGTTTATACAAATGCTTGATTATAACAATAAATATGAAGATGACAATGATTTGTACCAGAACCAATAGTTTCCACAAACCAGCTTGATTTAAATCATCATAAATACCCATTTCTTTTTCCCCCCTGGCATAATGGTTACTATAATTTTACATTAAATATTTGCCATGTGCAAATGCTTAGTGCTAGCTTGGAGCATAAAAGTTTTCAGCTTGATTAATATACTCATCATAATAAAGGGGGAATACTGCATAGTCGTCGCGATTATCTTCGTGAGTTATTTGCTCCAAATGAATAGCCCTGAGAGATTTCTCTGGCAGGGCTTTACCTGAGGTTAATATTTTTTGTCAATTTGTCAAGCCTGACCCCAATGGAAATTTGTTAAGTTCCAGGGGTGCATTATCATTTACTACAACTATATTTTCTAGCCTTATTCCAAATTCACCAGGCATATAAATACCTGGTTCTATGCTAAAGGCCATGCCATTTTCCAGGACATTTGTATTTCCCCCCATTATATATGGATCTTCATGAACTTCAATTCCTATTCCATGGCCAGTTCTATGGATGAAATATTCTCCGTAACCTGCACTTGAAATCACATTCCTAACAGCCAAATCTAAGTCCTCTATTTTTTTACCTTTAACTACCTCCTTATATCCCGCATCATAAGCAGCTTTTACTATATCATAAATCTCCCTTTGCCTGCTGTTTGCTTTACCAAGGAAAAAGGTCCTGGTCATATCCGAACAATACCCTTTATATACTGCACCAAAGTCCATGACTACAAATTCGCCAGCTTTAAGCTCCCTGTCAGTAGGGCTGTGATGGGGCAGGGCACTATTAGGCCCTGAAGCAACTATGGGCTTAAAGGCAATATCATCTGCTCCTGCCTCCCTTATCTGAGTTTCAATAAGATGGGCCACCTTTCTTTCACTAATCCCAGGCCTGATAACATCAACCATCTGTGACATGACTTCATCAATAATCTTGCCGGCAGCCAGCATCAATTCAATTTCAGTTGGATCCTTGCACATCTTTAATAGTCCTAGTATTCCTGATGCCCCAATATACTCTGCTTTAGAAAAACACTCCATTATATTTAGAAAGTGGCCAGTCCAGAGCTGTTCATCCACAGCAACCTTAAATCCCCTTTCTGCAAGTGCCAGTTTCAGCAGGGAATAGGAGTTTTCAGTATCCTTCCAGTACTTTAGCTTAAAAAATCCCCCTAGCTCAAGCTCCCTGAATTTTTCCCTGTACATTTCTGGCAGCAGCAGGACTGGCATTCCCTTTTTAGGTATTACAATCAGCTGTAAACGTTCATCAACTACTGTTTTCTTTCCTGTTAAATAAAACATATTAGAAGTTGGCCCTATAAGCATGTAATCCACATTCAAGTCGCCCATTAAACCCTGAACCCTGCTGATTCTATTTAAATAAACATCGGTCATTTCCTTTAACCACCCCTTTCTGTAATCCATGCTTTACCATATTTTTTTATCCTGGTTTTCTCCTTAGCATGTTCAATGTTTCCAGTTAAACCTCTTTATTTTTCCCATTGTTTCGTGTCCATAAGCCCTCTGCCCCATATTGCCTTTCAAGGTCCCACTCAACAATTTCTTTAACTGGCGGAGTCTCAAAGCCCCCTGATTTGCTGGGCTTCCACCCCAGCTTGTTGCGAACCTCAACAAGATATTCGGCCTGCTTAAAGGGAGCCAGCACTGCATCAATTACCGGAACTCCTATTAATTCCTGCAGCTCCCTGTAAAAACCAAATTGTATTGTACATCCCAGGATTACTACCTCAGCAAAATCATCTTTAACAGCCCTTTCAGCCTCACTTTTTAACATGGCTTCTGTATGTTTTTCGTCTTCATGGAATTCCAGTACACCCATTTCCAATGACCTGAAGGATGCCAGTTTTTCACCATATCCATACTTGAACACATTACGCCGCATGGCAGGTATCCACTTCCTCCTGCCCACCATTATGGAAAATCTGTCACCCAGCATGGCAGCCAGCTGCATGGATGCCTCTGCAGGGGCAGTAACCACCATACTCTCACATATTTCGCGGGCCTCATGCAAAAAGGGATCATAGAAGCATCCAATTACTGCAGCATCATAGCCCTGCTTTTCAGCCTGTTTTATTGTATGCAGCAGTTCAACACCAATTAGGGCTTCATAATAATGAAACTCTAAATGCCTGGGCCCCTTTTTAAGAGATATCACATGAACCTCAGTATTGTCATCTTTTGCAGCTGCCAGATATTCCTTGACCGCAGTATCCCATGTATTATGACCAACAGGGTTAATAAAAAGTATCCCTTTTGTTACCACCATAACCTTCTCCTTTCCTATTTTTTATCATATAAATGGCATCGTACAAAATGCCCGGGAACTACTTCTCTCATTTCCGGGTCAGTAATGCTGCACTCCCTGCTCCTTTCCCTGCAGCGCAGGTGAAAGCTGCAGCCTGGAGGTATATTAACTGGTGATGGAATTTCTCCAGTAGATAAAACCCTTTTAGGCTTAAGGGCTTCCTCTTCTTCAGAAACAACTGGAATAGCAGAAAGGAGCATCCTTGTATAGGGATGAAGGGGATTTTTAAAGAAGCTAACTGTTTCGGCCATTTCACAGATCTTTCCCAGGTACATTATTGCTACCCTAGTGGCAATGTTTCTCATGAGGCTTAAATCATGGGTAATAAATAGATAGGTAAGCTCCTGCTTCTTCTGGAGCTGCATGAGCATGTTGATAATCTTGGCCTGAATGGACACATCAAGGGCAGAGGTAGGTTCATCCAGGACAATAAACCTTGGATTAGCAGCCAGGGCCCTGGCAATGGCTACCATCTGCCGCTCACCACCGCCAATAGAGGCTGGAGATTTGTACATATAATCTGGGGACAATTCAACCAGCTGCAAAATGGAGGCAATTTTCCTGTCCACTTCACTTTTCTTGACAATTTTATGAACCCTTAAGGGAAGCTCTATTATCTGCCTGATTGTCTGCTGCCTGTTTAATGATGAGCCAGGGTCCTGAAAAACAATCTGTATATCTTTTTTTAAAGTCAGAGACCTTTTGTGGCTGACTGCACAAATATCCTGACCTAGAAAAACCATCCTGCCTTCTGTAGGGCTGTACATCCCCATCAAGGTATACGCAAGGGTGCTTTTTCCTGAACCTGATTCACCAACCAAACCCATAACCTCACCTTTTTTAACACTTAGATTTACCCCGTCAACTGCTTTCACAAATCCCTGCCGGCCATTTGGGAGGTTAACAGGAAAATATGTTTTTAGATTTTCAATAATTAATATGCTATCATTCATTTCAGTTACCTCCATATAGAAAGCAAGCAACCTTATGTCCCAAGCCCTGATCCATCAATTCAGGCTTTTGTTCCTTGCAAATGTCCATGACATTTGGACAACGGGGATGGAATCTGCAGCCTGCAGGAGGGCGCAGATAGCTTGGTATATATCCATAAATCCCCTCTGCCATGCCATGACCTGTCAGCTTTGGAACTGATGCCAGAAGACCAAGGGTATAGGGATGCCGGGGCCTCTCAAAAAGATCCCTGGTTCTGGAAGCCTCTACAATATTTCCTGCATACATAACATATATTCTATCTGTCATTTCCCTGGCAACACCCAGGGAGTGGGTTATCATTATTAGAGACATCCCCTTTTTGTCTACCAGTTTATGAAGTATCCGGTGGACCTGGTCCTGGATGGTTACATCCAGGGAGGTTCCAGGTTCATCTGCAATTATTAACTCTCTAGGTGTGACCATGGACATGGCTATGCAGACCCTTTGCTTCATACCTCCACTAAGCTGGTTGGGATAACAGTCTAGAATCCTTTCTGGATCTGGAATGAAAACCTCCCTGATAGCTTTTAAAGCCATATCTCTATAATTTATACCAACCTTATTCTTCTTGCCGGCAAGTGAAAATTTAATAATATCCAGCATCTGGGTTCCAATGGTAAAGACAGGATTTAAAGCAGCAGTTGGTTCCTGGAATATCATGGATATTCCACTCCTGCGCACATTTTGCAAATCTTTATCTTTCATCTGGAGTATGTCCCTGCCCTGGAACAAGATTTCGCCACTTTTGACAATGGCCCTGCCATGAGGAAGGATTCTTAAAACAGCTTTCATTGTGGTAGTTTTGCCGCATCCCGCTTCTCCAACAAGTCCAACCTTTTCCCCCTTGTTAACATGCAGATTTACTCCATCAAGAACCTTCACATGGCCTCCATATGTTTTGTACCATACCCTTAAATCCCTGATATCCAGAATAGACTCCCCATTATTAACAGTACTAGTAGCAGCATTACTAAAGGTATTATTAGTCATGACCACTTTCCCCCCTGGCAAGCATATCTCTTATCCCGTCTCCAAATAAATTAAACCCTAGAATAATAATTACAATTGCTAGTGATGGGAAAACTGTCATCCACCATAGATCAGGCATATATCTAGTTCCCTCGGATACCATTTGTCCCAGTGCAGGAGTAGGCGGCTGCTCACCCAGCCCTACAAAGCTTAATGCGGCTCCAATAAGTATAACCCAGCCTACATCCAGGGCCATTTTTGTAAAAATTGGAGACAGACAGTTGGGGAGAATTTCTCTAAACAGTATATGAAACTTGCTGGCTCCAATGAGCTCTGCAGAAATAACAAAGTATTCGTTTCTTAATGAGGATGCCATGCCGTAAACAAGCCTCGTATACCACGGCCACCACATTACAGTTATAGCAACCATGGCATTTTTAAGATTAGGCTCTAAAACAGCGGCTATGGCCAGGGCCAATAAAATAGGAGGAATTGCCAGAAAAACATCTGTTAACCGCATTACGACAGTATCCAGCTTGCTTCCCTTATAATAACCTGCTAACAAACCCAGGATAACTCCAAGGGGCACTGCTATGGAAAGGACAATGACAGCCATTAATAAAGCACCCCGAAAGGAAAAAATTATTCTTGTTAATATGTCCCTTCCAAAGACATCTGTTCCCAGGAGATAGGTGCTGCCTGGTGCAATACTGGCATTGCCGTAATCAACAAATTCCCGAACATGCTGGGGAAAAGGTGTGATAACTGGTGCCAAGAGGGCTGCCAGCCCTACACATATCACAATGGCCAGGCCCAATACTGAAAGCTTGTTGCGTGAAAACAAATACCAGTTCTTTTTAAGGGTTTCTGCCAGCCTCTGGGAAAAGGCTGGAACCACTATTTCAGTTTGAGTTTGTAAATTAGCATTCACTATATCTTGCCCCCCAGCCTGATACGTGGATCCAGGTAAGCCACAATTATATCAACAATAATGTTAATAATGATAAAGATTAGGCCAAAAATAAGGACAACAGAGGATATGGCATTTAGATCCTTGCGCAGCATTGCCTCCATGCCATATCTGGAAATGCCAGGCCAGTTAAATATAACCTCAACTAGAAAGGCATTGCCCATTAAAGCTGCAATATCCAGGCCCATGACAGAAACTGCCGGTATTAAAGAAGGTTTTAAAAGGTATTTGCCCATGATAACCCGGGTAGGCATTCCATATCCCCTGGCAAGGGCTATATAATCCTTGGACATGTTATCAGTCATGGCCGATCTTACAATTCTAGCCTCCTGAAACAAGGGCCCCATGGCCAGTGCCAGGGCTGGCAGGAAGAGATGCTTCACTGCATTCCAGAATACATCAACCTTGCCTGCCAGCAGGCTGTCTATTGTTACAAAGCCTGTAACATGAGGTGGAACCTGGACTCCATAGCTGAGCTGGCCCAGAACGGGAATTACAGGCCACATGTAGCCAAAAACAAGGACAAAAAGCACTGCCAGCACAAAAGAAGGAACAGCTACCCCTGTATAGGCCAGTATCCTTATTGCAGCATCCAGGAACCTGTCACGGTAATTAGCCGCCAGCATCCCAAAAAGAATGGATAATACCACAACCATAAATGCAGACATTAATGCCAGCTCCAGGGTCCTTGGCAGGAATTCCTTAACGTCCTGCATAACCGGCCTTTTGGTAACAATGGATACTCCCAGATCTCCCACCATTACCCCCTTGATCCAGAATACATACTGTGCCGGCAGGGGTTTATCCAGGTGCATTTCTGCCCTTAAAGCATCCACAGCAAATTGGGGTGCCCTTGGTCCAAGGGCCATTCTGGCAGGATCCCCCGGAACAACCCTGGCAATTACAAAAATCACTATAGAAATACCAACTAGTACCACTATGGATAGCAGGAGCCTTTTGAAGATATATGTCCTAAGCCTCATAGCCTGGTTTCCCCCTTAGCTAATACAATTTGGAAAAATGGCGGCCCAGCATTCATAACTGCTAATCAACAATACTGAACCGCCAGGTAATTTTAGCAGGTCTTCTTACTTGGGTATCCTGTCAGGATAAACCTTGAAATCACGGTAGTAGAACTGGTAGCCCATTACAGAGGTTACAGGCTTACCTGCTTTAGTCAGCTCTGCAGCCGGCCAGTATATATAATCCTCCTGGTAAGCTCTCTTTTCAGCCTGGTCAAAAACCCACAATGTGGGAGCAAGCTCTACTATCTTTTCTTGAATACCCATGTATTTTTGCATGCGCTCATTGAAATCAACTGTGCCAATGGCTTCATCAATAGCCTTATCTATTTCAGGATCCATGAGCCACTCTCCCTGCTCCCAGGTTCCCGTTGACCTTGAATGGTACCTTGATTCCAGGATAGACCCAGCTTCATTATAATGGGAAGAAACAAATACTATACTGGCATTAGGTGTGTTCTCCATTGTAGTTACAAGATCCACAAAGGACAACCAGGGCATCCTTACCACATCAACCTTGATGCCAATTTCCCCTGCATTTGATTGGAGGAGCATGGCTACCTTCTCTTCATCAGGAACCTCTGCAATCCAGACCAGCTCCACTGGATAATCATTAAGCCTGTCAGCATATTTGGATTTTGCCAGTTCCTCCTGCGCCTTTGCCAGATTTCTTGCCTGCTCTGGAATATCAGGATTATGTCCCGGCAGGTTAGCGGGCACAGGACCCCTTGATTTTGCTGAGCCTGGGAACAGCTGGTCAACCACCACATCATAGTCAAAAACATAAGACAGGGCTCTGCGGAAATGCACATCATCAGTAGGAGGTACCTTGGTATTTAGCATTATGTTCAGGTTAGTTCCTGAAAATACCGAGTTAACTGCAACCCCTGGTATCTTTTCTAAGGCATCCAGGGCTTCCTTTGTCTGCCACTGGTCAGTAATCTCAAGCTCTCTTCTATTTATCAAGGTCCTAACAGTTTGACCAGAGGTTGTTCCTAAAATCATAAAAGCTTCAGGAGCATCTGCCTCCCAGCCAGCCCAGTAATCTTTAAAGGCAGTTCCATGTAAATACTCCTGCATTTTCAGCTCTTTTACCATATACGGTCCACTACCGGCATCATTGGTGATAAGCCAGTTTTTACCATAATCCCCCATGTCGCCGTAAGGTCCATCTCCCAGGTTAGCCATGACCTCACTGGCATTTAAAATATAGAGTCTTACCAGGGTTGACAGGAAGGGGCCAAAGGGCTTATCTAAAGTAAATCTAACTGTATGGGTGTCTAGTGCCTCAGCTTTTTTTACAACACCACTAAACAAGTAACCATACCCTTCCCCAATGGTGAGCATCCTGTTCATAGAAAATACCACGTCTTCGGCAGTTAGCTCGTCACCGTTATGAAACTTTACCCCCTCTCTAAGGTAGAAGGTCCATACCAGGCCTCCATCATCAGCCTCCCAATGAGTAGCCAGCCATGGACTCAAGGTGCCGTCATGGTTTGGAAATACCAATGTGTCATATAGATTTGCAAAGGCTATTGAGCTTGCATAATCTGAGCCTACTCCAGGGTCAATAACCGGTACAGTTGCTTCAGTGCTTCTTATTATCCTTTCCTGCATTTCAGGTTCCTGGGATGTGTCACTTCCTTTAGGAGCCCCACCCCCTCCACATCCAACAGCAATCATCAAAACCAGTAAAACCAGACCAATTGCCATTACAATTTTTTTACTGCTGTTCACTTTAAAAACTCCTCCCTGTTTTTTCTTTTTAATTCTTCACAAGCACCCAGAGCACTTCACAATCCTCTGTCCCATCATTTATAGTCCAGTGGAATTCTCCAGCAGGAATATATGCAGCCTGCCCACTGGAAATCCTGTGTTCACTGCCATTTACCATGGTTACCACAGTTCCCCTGCATATAAGTGAATATTCATCACTACTATGAACCCCATCACCTGCAGCAGGTATTCTAGCACCAGGAGGTATGGTTACCATTCCCATTGTCACCTTGTCATTGGACGTATTCTTTTTGTCAAAAATTACCTTAAATAAACAATTATTCTTTCCTTCCTCAACAAGCTCATGAATATTTACAATCTTCATTATCAAGCCCCCTTCTGCTGCCTTTCTTGAGTTAGTCCTTCAACAGCAAAGGTTTCAGGATTTACAATTACACCATAGATATCCCTTGCCTGGTCAACAGTTATTATTTCATTTTTCACATCAAAGGCTACCCTGGCAGGGTCTCTCTTGAATTTATCCCCATACCCTCCGCCAGTAGCTGTAAAGAGATATACCTTGTCACCCCTGTTCATGGGATATCTTGCATACTTGCCAAAGGGTTGAGACTTTTCACCATTTACCTTTTCAAATTCAAAGTAATTCTTGGATCCGTCCTCTCCTCCACTAAAGCCCCAGGGCAGAAACTTGTGCCGGCCAAAGGTCCCAGTAACAAATTGATTGTCTGTCATGGCTTCATAGGTCCTGACAACGCCACAGCCTCCCCTGTATTGACCTGCACCGGCACCGTCAGTCCTAAACCTGTACTCATTGACCATGATGCCATATCTTGTTTCAGCTACCTCAATGGGTACATTAAAGGTTTCCCCGTCTCCTATACAAAACTGTCCTGGTTCCCCATCCTTGCCTTCTCCAGCTCCCCATCCCCCTACTGATGGTTCAACCAGGAGGAAGGGCTGTTTTGTGTCATGGTGGATGCCTCCCACAACTACAGCACAAACTGAAAGGAGGTGGCCTGCCGTTAATCTATGGGGCACCACAGGAGCCATGGCCTTCCAGATAAGATCTGCTCCATAAAGCATTGTTTCCCAGTAGGTGGATACTGCCGCAGGCTTCTCTGCTGAAAAGATAGATGCCTTGTCAGCAATGACCTCCAGGGGGCGGAACACTCCATCATTGACATCCTGGGAGGGATTAGTTATGGCTAAAAAGATAGTTCGTACAGCAGAAATCAGGGCCGTATATGAACAATTTACAGGTCCCGGTACCTGGGGATGGCTGCCTCTAAAATCACAAATAAATTTCTCATCTGTAATGGTTACCTTCAGCTGGACCTTAAAGGGTCCATTACCTATACCGTCATCATCAATATAATCCACAGCCTCAAAGGTACCCTTGGGCAGCATGGCAAGCTGCTTTTTAGAGATTTGTTCACCATGGTCCAGCAGGCGCTCTATAGCAGCAACTATTACATCCTTACCATATTTATCACATATCTCTACAAACCGCCTTTCACCTGTCCTCAATGCTGCCACCTGGGCCCACATGTCTCCCAGGGATAGGTCTGGAAAACGCACATTAGCAGCTATCAAATCCACAAGGGCCTGGTTCACCCTGCCTTCATCAAACAGCTTGATGCACGGGAGCTGTAAACCCTCCTGATAAACATCAGTGGAATCTGTTGTCCAGGAGCCAGGATCCTTGCCGCCAACCTCTGTCCAGTGAGCCTTATTTGCAGAAAAGGCTACCAGCTCACCCTTGTAAAAAATTGGCATGACTAAACCAACATCAGAAAGGTGGGAGCCCCCTCCTCCAAAGGGATCATTAATAATGATAATGTCCCCGGGCTTTAAGTCCCCCTTTTTGTTGAACTTCTCCAAGGTTTCCTTGACCATAAAGGTCAGCAGGCCAATAAAACCGGTAACTCCATTTCCCTGGGTCAGCAGGTTTCCCCCTGCATCAGTCAAGCCGCAGGCATAATCCAATACCTCATAGATGATTGGACTCATTGATGTGCGTGCCAGGGCTATAAACATTTCATCCCCTACTGCTACTAGAGAATCCTTAACAATATCTAAAGTAAAAACATCCACATCTTGTTTGCTAGCCATCATTTACACCCCCGTGTTAATGATTAGATTGCCAAACTGGTCAACCGTGAGATTTTGACCAGGATACATGATTGTAGAGACAGACACCTCTTCTACAATGGCTGGGCCCTTAATCTGGGCTCCTCCCTTAAGTTTATCCCTGTCATAAACATCAGTTTCAATCCATCCATGGCCCTCATAGAGCACAGGACGCACTTCCTTTAAAGCAGCTTCTGCACTGGCAGGGTCCCTTTCTATGCTGTACATTCTAGGTTTTGTAACTGTTCCAAAAGCTGTCAGGTGCAGATTTACAATTTCAATAGGTGCATCTTCAAGCTTAAAGGTAAACTGCTTTTCATGATTGTTATGGAAGCTTTCCTTGGCTTTTGCCATGGCCTGCTCATCCCACAGGCCTCCAGGAACTCCAACCTTAACAGTATGCTCCTGGCCAAAGTAACGCATGTCAGCGAATCTAAGGAAGCTTACCTTTTCATCTGGTATTGCCTGTGCCCTGTACTGCTCCATGGCCTGCTTCTCCAATTTGCTCCATTCATTGTTCAAAAGCTCCAGAACAGAATTATCCAGACCCTTGATGATGGTCATGATAAAGTCGCTTCTCAAGTCAGTCATGAGCATTCCCCATGCTGCAAAAACTGAAGCTGCTACAGGTACAATAACCTTTTTAATACCTAGCTCGACAGCCAGTGCCGGAGCATGCATGGGGCCTCCGCCACCAAAGGCCACCAGGGCAAAATCACGAGGGTCATAACCCCTTCTTACAGATATAAGCTTCAGGGCATTTAACATGTTGGAATTGGCAATTCTGATTATTCCAAGGGCTGCCTCATCAACTGACATGTTAAAATGTCTGGCTATTTTTTCTTCTATGCCCCCTGTTACCTTGTCCATATCCACTGCATTATCAAAGTTCTTTACAGAAAGCCTTCCTGCAACCAGGTTGGCATCTGTTGTAGTTGGCTCTGTTCCACCCTTGTCATAGGCTATGGGACCAGGCACTGCTCCTGCCGACTTTGGACCAACCTTTAACGACCCAGCATCATCTATCCAGGCAATGGAGCCACCGCCATTTCCTATTTCAACTATATCCACTACAGGCACCTTTACCGGATAACCTGCAGTCAGCTCTGTTTTTTCTATTTTGTGGTCAGTACTTACCTTGATTTCCCCATTGTCCACTAGAGAGCACTTGGCAGTTGTTCCTCCAATATCAAAGGCTATAACATTTTTTTCACCAATGGCCTCCCCAAGTACAATGGAGCCTATGATTCCTGCCACTGGACCAGATTCAATCATGTTAATGGGGGTAACCTTGCACTGCTCAAAGGTTGTGGTTCCTCCATTAGACTGCATTATATAACGGTTGCCTCCAGCATCCAGTGCCTGCAGTTCTTTCTCAAGTCTATCTATATAGGAGGCAGCCGTGGGCTTGACATAAGAGTTCAAAACTGCAGTGCTTGTTCTTTCATATTCCCTCCATTCCCTTGTAACCTCATGGGAGGCTGTAACAGCTATTTCCGGCCACAGGCTTTTAATGATTTCAACTGTCTGCTGCTCATGGATAGGGTTGGCATAGGAATGAAGATAGGATACGGCAATTGCCTCTACCCCTTCTTTTTTGAAATACTCTATAATTTCTGATATTCGTTCCGTCTTTAAGGGAGTTATAACCTCTCCCTTGTTGTTGAGCCTTTCTTCCACTTCTCTTCTCAAATATCGGGGGACAAAGGACACGGGCTTTTCATAGCGAACATTAAACAAGTCAGGTCTGTTGCCCCTGGCAATCTCTAGCACATCCCGAAAGCCTTTAGTGGTGATTAGTGCAGTTTTGGCACCCTTTCTTTCGGTCAGGGCATTAATTATCACTGTTGTCCCATGACTAAAGGTTTCAAAATCCCTGGGGTTTATTTCAGCCTTTGCAATGACATCTATTACTCCCTTTTCAAAATTTGGCGGAGTGGTATGGCATTTAGCAGTTCCCACTCTCCCCTCATTGTCAACATAAACCAGGTCAGTAAAAGTACCTCCAATATCAGTAGCTGCACGCATGGGTTTAAACCACCTTTCTTAATTAATTCCAGTATTGCTTAAAAAATAGCTGGTGTTAGCACACAAAGGACAAAAGCAGATCGGTCAAGTGGATTATACCAATAGTGGGGAAGGTTAGATGGATAATGGATAGTATCTCCAGCCTTTAGAACATACTCCCGATCATCCACTACAAAAACTATCTCACCTTCTAGTACATAATAGAATTCTTCCCCTGGATGGCTAAACACGTTAATGGATTTATTGTTAGGTTCTAATTCAACCAGCATTGGTTCCAAAAGCCTTCCGCTAAATTCACCTCCTAATCTGCTGTATTTTGCAATTGAACCCTCAATTTTAATGGACTTTCGTTCCCCGGCCTTTACTACAAAACTCTGGTTTACCTCACCTTCAAAGAAGTAGGTAATGGGTACATCCAGTGCATCTGCAATTTTCTTTAAAGATGTAATTGCTAGTGATGAAGTCCCCCTTTCAACCTGGGACAAAAAGCTTATTGACAAGCCGGTCTTTTCACTCAAGTCTTTTAAAGTCAGCTCCTTTTGTATGCGTAGATCTCTAATCTTCTCATTAATGTCATCCATTATGTACAAGTCGCTCCTTTGCTGTGTTTTTTGTCTGAATTTATTTAATTTTCTATTATTATATATATACTGTAATAATTCCTGCCTGACTGTAATTATTTTTTAAAAAAAATTTATAAAAGTTTCGCGGAACATCGTTCCCGGCATTTCCGAGGTGTCTGTCCCGCTGGCTGGCGCAAGACTTGCTCCTTCTTATAGGACAACCTAAATGCTAGTCTTGTGACAGGGGACATGTGGGCGGCTCATCCCAGAGACTCGCCCCACCGCACTTTGTGGGAATGCTCGTGTTAGCCGTGATTATCAAGTTGCTTCAATGTTAAAGCCCACAAACTATAACTATGTGGGCTAATTATCTGCTAACAATAATTGAATTTTCTCTATTAATTTTTTTATTATTTCATCGTGCACTTTTCCAAATCTCTTTATAATTATATCCTGAGAAAGTGAATATAGTTTATCCGCTCTAATAATCGAATCTACTTTTAAAACTCCTTCCTCTAAATCGTCATTACATATACTTACAGTATAATCTCTTGTTTCAATATTCGAAGTAATTGCTGCCACAATGATATCATTGGTTTTTTCGTTATAGCCTGATTTTGATAATACAAGAACCGGCCTCTTCTTATGTGAAGTCAAATCACTAAAAGGAATTGGAATTAATAATATTTCTCCCTGTTTATACATTATTCCAAGCCTCGTCATCTATAGGATTATCCCAAAAACCTAAACTGCTTTCGCTTGCCCTTTCAATTTCTTTAATTAATTCTTTTTCCCTTTTCAATCTTAAATAGCCAACAAAGTCTATTACTTCAACTACTTCTTTTTCGGGCATTTCCTCAATAAGTTTAATTAGTTTTTTCTTCGCATTACTCATAGGAAAACCACCTCTCAAATAGTGATGCTTATTTATATTATATCCTAAAAATCTCTTTTGTTTAACTATATTAACTGCCATAATGTCAATGATAATGACGTCTAACGGTCCCAACATTCCCGAGGTGTCTGTCCCGCTGGCTGGCGCAAGACTTGCCTTTCCCTATTGCCCAACCCAAATTGCAAGTCTTGTGACAGAGGACATGTAGAGGACAAACTGATCCTTTTTCTTCTTATCCATTAACATCAACTCTCTTTGTTTTTCTGATAATTATCTGTAGGCTATTCCATTTTTTTCGCACCATTCAATAGCAATTCTTTTAATTGCTTCATCACGATACTTACACTTATACCATTTTTCCTCAATGGCAAATCTCCTTACTTTATCTTTATCTTTAAACCTTCTAAAAGCTCCGCTTCCTTTTATTGAACTATACATGATTTCTCTAAGATTACCATCTTCTATTTCCAAACAAAATTCTTCCATTATGCTGTACTCATTAATATCAAACTGGGATGGCAATGGAATAATGTAATTTTCTTCTAATATTTGTTGAGCTTAATTTACAATAGCGAATGCACCACCCCACCGTGCGGGAATGTAGTTATCTGACGTACAACTATTGTGATTTCTCCATAAATTTGAAGTATGCTTTATGTAATACATTGTTAATATCTATCTAAATATTCCCTAGGTGAAATAATTTCGGGTTTATCAATTTCTAGTTCAAAAAAGTCTTTATCCCCTGTTATTAGAATATCTACATCTGACAATAAAGCTGATACTAATATCGGCAAATCTTCCTTATCTCTTATATTAGGATAGTTTGCAGAATTAATATCAGCCGGTGTGTATACTAGCTCAAAGGATAACTTACTCAAAAACGTATCGAGTAAATGGCTTTTATCTCTAAATTTTCTTTTAAAGATCTCCTGAAGTTCTTCAACGATATGTGAACAAAGTACAAGAGTATGATTCTCTGTTACATTGTGAATAACTTTCGTGATCTGAGACTCTGGAAAAAGAATAGCTGAGATAATCACGTTGGTATCAGTCATTATTCTCATATTTCTTCTCCCATATCTCTTTTCTTATATCTTTTACTAAGTTACTTACGTCGTCTTCACTATAAATACCTTGCTTCTCGGCTACCCCTTGCATTCCTTCTTGTATTTCTTTCAACGCAATCATTGAGGAATTAGCAAAAACTATCTTGTCACCTTCTTCAATGAAGATGACTTTATCCCCTTCTTTTAAATTGAGTTTCTTCCTTATTCCTATTGGTATTGTAATTTGTCCTTTTGATGTTATTCTAGCAAGCTCCATTGAAAACCACTCCATTCCTTACTTTCCTTACTTGCTATTATACCATATATTATGCTATATCAACCACCAACTTACATCTTCTTCCATAAAAAATATTTGCATGGTATTTCATATAACGTTCAGCAGTTCCCGCAGCGTCCATAGCACATTCATCTATGTAAAGCTGCTGGAAACTCGTGTTATATGCAGTTGGCCCCCTGTAAACGTCAATAGGAAATGTACCAAAAACGAGCTTATTGAGTGTACCACCAAGAAATTCCAATCGGGTATTTTGGGGTTACATTATATTTCTGTCAAATATGGTTTTTCTATGCTCAATTCTCCAACTAGGACCTCTCATAGAGAAAATCTCACACTGATG
>JAGXSK010000050.1 GCA_018333845.1 Clostridia bacterium
GTTGAAAAGGCAAACTCTGGTCATCCAGGTCTTCCCCTGGGTCTGGCTCCAGCAGGGTATGTTTTATGGTCCCAGGTATTAAAGCACAGCCCCCATGATCCCAAATGGCCTAACAGGGACAGGTTTATCCTCTCTGCCGGCCATGGCTCCATGCTCCTTTATTCCCTGCTGCATTTATTTGACTATGGCCTGACCATGGAAGACATTAAAAATTTTCGTCAATTAGGGAGTAAAACCCCCGGACACCCTGAATACGGACATACAGTGGGAGTAGAAACTACAACAGGGCCCCTGGGTCAGGGTTTTGCCAATGGAGTAGGTATGGCCATTGCAGAAAAAAGGCTGGCTGCACGGTTTAACCGTGATGGGTATGAAATTGCAGATCATTATACATACATCTTTGCAAGTGATGGAGATCTGATGGAAGGTATCAGTTCAGAAGCGGCCTCCCTGGCAGGGCATTTAAGACTGGGCAAGCTCATATGTGTATATGATGACAACAGTATTACCATAGATGGCCGTACATCCCTGACCTTTACCGAGGATGTGGGCATGAGATTTAAGGCCTACGGCTGGCAGGTTATTAAGGTCCAGGATGGTAATGATCCAGCAGCAATATCAGCAGCCTTGAAAGAAGCAAAAAAGGATACTGAAAGACCTGCTCTCATTATGCTAAAAACCATCATTGGCTATGGAAGCCCCACCAAACAGGGCAAGGCTGATGTGCATGGTGCTCCCCTGGGCAGGGAGGAGCTGGCAGGCCTTAAAAAGAATCTAGGCTGGCATTACACCCAGGAATTCCATGTGCCTGAAGAAGTTAGGCAGCACTTTTTTCAGCTGACAAATAAGCTTAATTCATATTCTCAGGAATGGAAGCAATTATTTTCCAACTACAAGCAGGCATATCCCGGGTTAGCAAGGGAATGGGAGACCTGGCATTTAAATAAATTGCCTGACCAGCTGCTGGAGGATAGTGATCTCTGGAGGTTTGAAGACAAGCCCATTGCCACCCGTATTGCATCCGGTCAGGTCATGAATAAGCTTACCAGGTACCTGTCCAACCTTGTTGGAGGTTCAGCAGATCTTAATGCTTCCACAAAGACCTATCTAAAAAATATGGGTGACTTTCAGGCCCACACGCCTGAAGGCAGCAACCTGTTTTTTGGCATTAGAGAACATGCCATGGCAGGCATCCTAAATGGCATGGCCCTTCATGGAGGCTTCAGGGTATTTGGTTCAACCTTCTTTGTATTTTTTGATTACATGAAGCCTTCTATAAGGCTTGCTGCCCTAATGGGTCTACCTGTGATTTATGTATTTACACATGATTCACTAGGAGTTGGAGAGGACGGTCCTACCCATCAGCCAATTGAGCACCTGATAGCCTTGAGGGCAATTCCCAATATGCAGGTACTCCGCCCCTGTGATGCAAAAGAGACTGCAGCGGCATGGTTGGCAGCCCTGGAAAGGCAGGATGGGCCAACAGCCATTATTCTAACCAGGCAAGACCTGCCTATCCAGAAAAATAGCTCAATGGAAGCACAAAAAGGCGGGTATATTATAGGGAGGGAAAGAGGTACAAGCCCGGACCTGATAATCCTGGCCACTGGTTCAGAAGTGGCCTTGGCCCTTGAGGCCCAAAAAGAGCTGTGGAACAAAAGCATTGATGCACGTGTTGTCAGTATGATGAGCTGGGAACTGTTCAAAGAGCAGCCGGTTAACTATATGGAAGGTATTATTCCAGCCTCAGTTTCAAGGAGAATATCTGTTGAAGCTGGCAGCACCCTGGGCTGGAGAGACTTTATTGGTGATAATGGAATAATCATTGGCATAGATAGCTTTGGTGCATCTGCACCAGGCAGGGTTTTACTGGAGCATATGGGATTTTCCGTTAGCAATATAGTGGAAAAGGCAGTTGGATTGTTTGCTAACTAAAATAAGCATCTTCATAAAACCCGTTTACAATGCTAACATAGGGGCCGGTCCATGGGATAATTATCTCAATTACCCTGGCCGGCCTTTTTCTAACTGTCAGAGCAAAAATATACTGCATATTTATTTCCTTGAGTAAAAAAATGCAAACCAGGGAGCAGTTTTTTGATAGGACATAAAATTATAGCCTATAAGGTCTTTTGTCCCCCATTTTTCCTTGAACTTTTTAATGCCCTTATTAATTCCCAGGCCCATGTTAATGTACTTCTTGCCTTTTTTTCCAGCTAATTGCACCATTTCATATAGAAGGAGGTCAGAGGTTCCAGGCACATGGTCCTCCTCATTTCCAGTAATGTTGAAAAGATAGAAACAAAAGTCACCATGACTGAAATCCACTATGTTGTACCCCAAAAGCTCATCCATTGTTCTTCGTCCCGACCTGTATGCGTTAATGACCACAGCACTCTCAGAATGGATAATATAATCAGGAATATGGTGGAAAAAGCTCCTTGCTGTATCAGAAAGCCTCTTTTGCTTTAAAAACTCCAAAAGCAGCTTGTGGTTTAGTATGGAAAAATCCCTGCTGAAGGCAATCTCCAGCTCTCTGCCAGCCCTGTTAACCATATTTTTGACTTTTGATGGTATTCTTAGGTTTTGTACATCTAAAACAGAGTAGCTGTCCCTTTCAACAGTGGTATTTTCTAGCTTGTAGCCTTTTAAAGGAAGTTCTATTGGTGCAATAATTTTTACCTCTTCAGGCTTGTATTTCTCCACTACCTTCTCCAGCACAGCAGGCATTTCTTTATATACTCTGTCCCTATCCTGATATACTTTTTCCTTATCCTGGCCCTCTAAATAAAGCTCGCCTGCTCCTAAGGGATATCCAATGAAGCTTATCAGATCACCAAGCTTGTAGTATAGAAACTTATCTTCAATAAAAGGTTCCATTTTGGAAAAGGTTTGAAAGTAACCTGGCAAATGCTCGGGTATATATGCCTTTTCTAAAATATAAGCCAGTTCATCTTGAGAAAGCATTAGTATATCACCTTTTCTGCTTTTTTCTTAGTTTAATATTTCTGCACAGAACACTTCCTTCCTTCCAAGAAAATGCAATTTTAATTTATATAACTACCAACCCCTGGTATATTCACGAAAACAGCTTAAACAAACAATCTTGCCATCCTTGATTCTTCCCCTTGGTTCCATGAAAAACTCTCCACATAGTTCACAGGGAATTGACTTGAATATTTGGGCCTTTTCAGGGAGTTTAACATCTACCCATTGGACGGTGCACACTTCATCTTCTGGTGCCTCCAGGATATGCCTGATTCTTTTTTCCTTCATCTCTTGAAAAAGCTGCTTCTCCTCTGGAGAGGCCCTGCCTGTCATAACCTTTTCTCGTAAATAATCATCTGGTCTACAGGCGTTCCCAGCATCCATAACAATCCTAACAGCCTTCCCATTATTACGCAGGGCAAAGGTAAAGGCTGATTTTCCATGATCCTTAAAAATTAAATTGCCCTTTCCCAGGGTACACCCTGTTACCACTTGTATCCCATCTATACTGCAGGAATCAGTCTCAACTATGGCAATTAATTCCTCATCTGCTGCACGTCCGTATGCTAGTTTTTCCAGTGCAAGGGCACCTGCCCTTACTCCATAGGCAAGGCCGGGACAAGCATGGCCATGAAACTCTACTGCTTTTTGCCAGAGTTCATTAATACTCTCTACATTTTTCATATCTGCCACCTCGCTATTTTTTATTAAACATTTAAACATATTGATAGATTTTCTTGCTCGTATAATACAATATCTTTTGATTTTAACCAAAGGCAGTTATCCTTAATAAATTTTATCATACTTATCAAATTAAAAAAACTTTGTTCAATATTGAAGATTTAGTGAAGTTCTTGGTTTAAAAAAGGATTATTTAGATAAATATAAAACTATTGTTAATATATAGTACTACAGCGAAATTTAGCAATTTAACGGAGCCATGGGGACGGTTCGAGGGTCACCGTAGTGCAACGAAGGTCCCAAGGGAAGACGATGGAACCGTCCCCATGGCATCGTCCCAATGGCGCAGGAATGTAACGGAACGAGTAACCTTTCGCTGTAGTAATGTAGTAATAGTAAAAAATATTATTTAAGGAGCGATGTTTTTATGAAATATGAACTGCCCCAATTGCCATATGCAGATAACGCCCTTGAGCCCCATTATGATGAGCAAACAGTAAAGCTCCACCATGGTGCACACCACAAGGCTTATGTTGATGGGCTTAACAATGCAGTCTCAAAGCTTGCCGAGGCAAGGGAAGCTGGGGATTTCAGCTTGGTCAAGCACTGGGAAAGGGAGTTGGCCTTTCATGGATCAGGCCATATACTCCATACCCTTTTCTGGAACAACATGTCGCCCAATGGAGGAGGCTCCCCTACTGGACAAGTTGCTGAACAAATAGAAAAGGACTTTGGGAGCTTTGAAGCTTTTAAAAAGCAGTTTTCCGCAGCAACAGCTGCCGTTGAAGGCTCTGGATGGGGAATTCTAGCATGGAATCCCCATGGAAACAGATTGGAAATTATGCAGGCTGAAAAGCATCAGGATTTAACCATCTGGGGAGCAATTCCACTTCTTGTCTGTGATGTGTGGGAGCATGCCTACTATCTTAAGTATCAAAACAAAAGACCTGCCTGGATAGAAGCCTGGTGGAACCTGGTAAACTGGCAGGATGTTGACGCTAGATTGGCAAAGGCAAAGAGCTGAGCTAGCTTCACAAGTATTACAAAAGGGAGTATGGCAAAACTGCTTTTTAAGCAGCTGGCCATGCTCCCTTTATTTTATATCCCAGACCTAAGAGGGCGGGGGTCTTACAGGCTATGCGAGGATAAAATACTTGGCCTTTACCTGCTCCTTAGCTTCATTCCAGAAAGCTTGCCATAGGTTAGGGTTCTCCAAACCCACTCCATGGGGCCAAAGCGATAGCGTTCTAACCAGTATCTGCTGATAAAGATTTGAGCAGTAAAAATAATAATTGTCAAAACCATTCCTGCAGCATGCCCAACCTGGCCATAAAGTCCCAACCCATAACTGTAAAAAATAGTTGTGCAAACCAGGGATTGGAACAGATAATTGCTTAAGGCCATTCTACCCACATATGCCAGGGGCTTTAATCTCTCCATCCATTGTCTATTTTGGTACAATAACACAATTGATGTCATGTAGAAAATACTTAGACCAGGATCTGCAAAAACCCTGGCACCCATGTTAATCAAATCATAGAGAGAGGCAGCAGCCGGGTCTATCTGAAGTTTGCTTGTATATTTTACAATGCTCATGGTAAAACCAATAATAAAACTCCACTTCCAAATTCTTTTTATAGAGGGGAGATTGGCCTCAATGTTCTGGAAAACACCCCTTTTGCCGACATAAAGACCTAATAAAAACATGGGAAAAATTAAAGGTGCGACAAAAAAGAAATAATTATACGTAAAGAGGGTGTCCTCCACACGCTGGGCCATTAGCTCAGCAAAGGTACCCTGACTATAGGCATAAAGAGAATTGTCTACCTTACTTTCCATAACGGCAAAGAATTCCTGCATATAAGCAGCATAGCCTGCTTCATCTAATAGCCCTGTGGATAAAACCATCAAAACCACAGGTAGTACTGCTATAAAGAAAAATACTGCAATCCATATAAGAATGGTTTTAGGTTTGCGGTTAAAGAATAAGGGCAATAATAAACCAAGTAGTGCGTAAGAAACGAGAATATCTCCAAACCAGATGAAAAAAGCATGAACTAAACCTATAAGTAGTAATATGAAAAGCCTTCTATAAAAAAGAAGTGTCGGCCTGCTGCTTCTTGCCCTGGCCCTCTCAATAAATATTACAAAACCAAGGCCAAAAAGAAAGGAAAACATGGAATAGAATTTCCCCTCAACAAAAAGGTTGATAACTGCAAAAACTGCTTTATCCCAGGCAGCTGTCCACATTTCCCTGCCTAGTATTTCCAGGTACATAAGGGGGTAACTGAAATATGCCATATTTACAATTAATATTCCCAGCAGGGCAAAGCCTCGTATAACATCAAGGACTTCAATTCTTTCCTGGGGCTGCACAGGCCCATCTATTAGTGTGTTATTTAAATCCACACCCTGGGGTTGGTCGTTCATGTCATCAATCCTTCCTTTGCATATTTTGCTTGTTTTTATTCTTTTTTCATATTTTATCAAAGCATATATATTTTACCATATATACAAAACCCCAAAAGAGCTGGGGATTAACAAATTAAGAGAAACTTGTTCTATTATATATAATATATAGCCATTATATAGCCCCACAGGTGTTTCCGCAACATATACAAGTGACAGTATGCAGGTAACAGCTAAAATGGTCCAAGCCTTTGTGCTGCATCTTCTGTATGATATCAAAAAAATCTTTCCATATAACTTCACAATATAGTAAAATTGGAGTCAGAAATATTTTTTTGAAAAAGTTTTTTATTTTATTTTGCATTGAACTATGAAACTATAGACAAGTTTTTTCGTCTATATAGTTAGAAAACCCTGTTCTAACCTATACCATGGCTTTATTTACGCAAAACTTGCTTTAATAAAAAATGAATTTGGAGTTGAAAATATGCTTGTATCATTTATTGCACCTGTAGTAATTATAGTAATTATTGCCTTGATTTTGCTTTTAATTGTAGGAATCAAATTTAATACTGAAAGAGAAGGAGGAGAAGATGTGATAAAAAATGTCTATATCTATTTAGTCTTGTTTGCAACCTTAATGATGACTATTGGTGGAAGTGTGGCAGCCTTCATGGCTGTTGCAGATATAGTTGCACCAGCACCCTATTATCAAACTTTTGATGAGTTCCAAAGATGGGGGGTGCCAGAAAAGCCTCCTGGTGAAGGCACAGATGAACCAGAACTATCCCAGGAAGAGTTAAGGGCAAGATACGATGCCCTGGTTGAAGCAGAAAAAGAACGTCAGGTTTCCATGGCCAAAAACAACCTGATTAAAAGCTTTGGATGGATAATTATTCCATTTCCTATATTTTTATACTTCCAAAGACGTCTGGTAAAAAAAGAGGAAGGGATTTAAGTTAAGCAAAAAAGCGCCTTTTCTTAGGAGAATTGGCGCTTAATTATTTTTCCATTAACTATCAGCTGACTATCACCCCTTAACTCTTATTTCCATAAATTAATCTTATGGGTTAAGCATTTTCTCTAACTGGATGGCATCAGTGACGGGAGGTTGACATGAGAAATTTTTACATACATAAGCTGTGGGCTTTCCCTCCAGGCCCTTTCTTTCATTTAGGATTGGAATCAACCTGCTGATTTCATCTCCTGGGGCCCCATGCATTTTAACTGCAACCACCCTTTCAGGATTAAAGCCTTTGTTTACTGCCTTCAACAAGGCTGCTGTTTCTTTGCTTTCAAGGTCTCCAACAATACTAACTTCAGTTGAGGCAACCTCAGCAAAATAGACTGCCATGAGAAAGTGTGCATATCCAGGGGGTGATTGACTCACTGTACCTCCAAAGGTCTTTAACTGCCTCTGGGCTATTCTAGAAATATTTTCATCCCCTGTCAGGGCAGCCAATCTCACAAAGTTGACAGCTGCCACTGAATTTCCTGAGGGCATGGCACCATCATATAACTCCTTGGGCCTTGTGATAAGTCTTTCGCCATCATGTCCATATAAATATAGTCCGCCTTCCTTTTCATCCCAGAACAGGCTGAGCATATTGTTATTTAACTCAAGGGCCAGGGCCAGATATTTAGGATTAAAGGTAGTTTCATATAGCTCAATTAAACCCCAGATCATAAATGCATAATCATCTGCATAAGCCAAATATGCAGCTTCACCATCCCTGTAACGGGCTAGAAGCCTGCCATCTGCTTTTCTTAGCCTAGCTAGTATAAAATCTGCCGCATTTTCTGCTGCTTTAATGTACTTGTTCTCCCCCAGCACCCGCCCGCCAAATGCCATGGCAGCTATCATTAAACCATTCCATGCCGTAAGGATCTTATCATCCTTAAGTGGGTGAACCCTTTCCTTCCGACGGTTAAATAACTTCTCTCTTTCCTCGGCTAGATCTTGTCCAGTATCCAGGTCTTTACCAATAATGTTGGGAATGCTCTCTCCCTCAAAATTACCCATATTCGTAATATCAAAGGCTTGGCAGAAAGCTTTTCCCCTGTCGCTGCCCAAAACGTCAAAAACCTCATCCAGGGACCATACATAATACTTACCCTCTACTCCCTCTGAATCTGCATCCTCGGCAGAGTAAAATCCACCATCCTCTGAGGTCATATCTCTTAGTACATAGGTAAAAATCTCACTGGCAACCCTTGAATAAAATTGATTTCCTGTAGCCTGAAAACACTCTAAATAAGCTATGGCTAACAGTGCATTATCATAAAGCATCTTTTCAAAATGGGGCACCAGCCATTTCTTGTCAGTTGAGTATCTGGCAAAGCCAAAGCCAATATGATCGTAGATTCCACCCTGATACATGGATTGAAGGGTCTTTTCAACCATATCCAGGGCTTTTTTGCTGCCAGTCATTTTCCAATAACGCAGCAGAAAAGTTAAATTATGTGGACTAGGAAACTTTGGTGCTTCCCCAAATCCGCCATACAGGGTATCAAATGTATGGCTATAATAATTAAAAGCACGGTCAAGGGCATCCCTGCCAACTACACCAGCTTCACTTTGAAAGTATTTATCCTCAATACCTTTTACAATAGAATCTCCCGCACTAAGAACCTTGTCTCTTTTAGTTTCCCATGCATCATGGAGCTGCTCAAGTATTTCCAT